>NZ_PJAV01000153.1:0-31826 GCF_002836695.1 Pseudoalteromonas sp. 78C3 | reverse complement strand
CCATGTAGGCAACAAAGAGTAAATAGCCCCTGGGCAGAACCCTTCGGGCAGCGCATGTTTGGCATTTGTGCTACGTTATCGCCTATTTATGGGGAATAACCACACTACACAGGCTCTGCCTTGCCTAAATACCAAACATACTGCTGCAAATTTAACCTCGAAAGATAAACTGGCCCTAGCTAAT
The DNA here is from genome assembly GCF_002836695.1 of Pseudoalteromonas sp. 78C3. Classification (NCBI taxonomy): domain Bacteria; kingdom Pseudomonadati; phylum Pseudomonadota; class Gammaproteobacteria; order Alteromonadales; family Pseudoalteromonadaceae; genus Pseudoalteromonas; species Pseudoalteromonas sp. 78C3. The sequence continues at coordinate 31,642 of NZ_PJAV01000153.1, read as the reverse complement.
AAGCGTTTCAAGTAAGCTCAAATTAATAGGTTTAAGTAAAACTCGGTCAATATTTAAATCTTTTATTTCTCTTGGATCTGGCTCTGCGCCACTTACAATCACCAAGCGTAGCTCTGGATATCGCTCATTAATTTGCTGGCCTAAATCAATGCCACGCCCATCGGGTAAATGCATATCTAGCAATACCTTATTAAATTGCTGGTCGTGATTAAGTATTTGCAAACATTGTGCGCAGCTAGACGCAATGACGGTTTCAACGCCTAGACTTTCTAAAAGTAGCTGCGTAATTTGCGCTGCATCGTGATCGTCTTCAACAAGTAAAAAGCGCTGCTTTTTCTCGGTTAAGCCCTTACTACAATTTATATCTTTAGCTTGCGGTGCATGCTCTGGCGCTACCAAATAATCTTGCAAACATTGATATAAAGCCGCGCTATCAACAGGTTTTGGTATTACATCGTTAAAGCCAAGTGCAGCAAGCTCCTCATGTATGCCTTTCATAGTAGCGGCAGTGAGCGCGATTATTGGGCCTTTGTAACCCATTTTTCTAAGCTCTATGGTAGCTTCCTTGCCGCCCATTACAGGCATATGAATATCAATAAAAATAATGTCGTAAGGCGCTTTATACGCATCTGCAATACGCACTTTTTCAAGCGCTTGTTGGCCATGTTCGGCATAATCGACGCGCGCACCACAGGTACTGATCATATGACCGACTAGCATGCGTAAATCACGTAAATCATCAACTACTAATACTCGCCCATGCACTTTACATGGAGCCGATTTACTTTGTAGTTGCGGCGCACTGCTAAAATTAAGTACCTGTCGTTCTACTTCGCTAATATCACCTGGGTAAACCGAAATAGTAAACGTAGAGCCTTTACCAATTTCAGAATGCAAACTAATATCACCGTGCATACGTGCTAACAATTCAGCACATATTGCCAAGCCTAAGCCTGCGCCACCTACAGAGCGTGATTCTACATCGGCTATTTGTTCAAATGGCTTGAATATTAGTTCTTGTTTTTCAGGGGCAATGCCCATGCCTGAGTCTTTAATGCTAAAAAATAGCATTTCACGATCATCAACCCACTGCGTCCACGCATTAACAACAATTTCGCCTTTATCGGTAAATTTAACCGCATTGTTTATTAGATTTATTAAAATTTGGCGAACTCTTGTTGCATCCAGTCGTGCAACCAAAGGTAATGGCTGATGAGATTCAAAGCGCAGCGTAAGGCCCTTATCTAGCACCGATACGCGCATTAGCGTGTATACATCGGCAAGCATGCTATCAAGGTTAACTTCGCTTAGGGTAAGTTCCAGTTTATCGGCTGCTATTTTAGATAAGTCGAGCACATCGTTTAACAGGCTCAATAAATGTTTACCGTTTCGATAAATAACACCCAATTCATTTTCTGCTTGCTGACTAAAGTCGCTCTGCATTAATAGTTCGGTGTAACCTAAAATAGACGACAGAGGGGTACGTAATTCGTGGCTTAAATGAGCTAAAAAGCGGTCTTTTGAGCGATTTTCAGCTTCGGCCTTTAAACGCTCTACTCTCTCACCTTCAACATCTTTACGAGCAAGTGCATAGCGAATAGCGCGCGCAAAGCGGCTCGAACTCATTTCTGTTTTTATTAAATAATCTACTGCACCGGCATCAAGCGCCGCCGAGTCTAACTCGTCGTTTGACTGCCCGGTAAGCATAATAATTGGGCCGCTAAAGCCATTAGCAATGGCTTCTTTTAATACATCTAAACCATTAGATGCACCCAAGCGGTAATCAAGCAGGCAAATGTCGTGCTCATTTTTGCTAAGCGTTGCAACTGCCTGCTCTGGGGAACTTATCCATTGAATGTTAAACGTGTGTGAATCCAATTGGTCCAGATAGTCGCAGGTGAGTATGTAATCATCTTCATCATCTTCTACAAGCAGCAACTGAGTCACTTTATCTAACATACAATCTCCATTAATCGTTAAATGTTGTCGGTAGCTCTACAAACTCTACCCAGTATTTTCCTAGCGTTTTCATCAAATCAACTAAACCATCAAACGTTACTGGTTTTGTAATATAAGATGCAGCACCTAAGTTATAGCCTTTAACCATGTCTTCTTCTTGCTTAGACGTAGTTAATATAACAACCGGGATTCCCTTTAAATTAAGGTTCCCTTTTATAGCTTCAAGCGCTTCACGGCCATCCATTCTTGGCATGTTTAAATCAAGTAATATTAATCCTGGTCGTGGCGACACTGTTTTGTCTTCAAACTTACCTTTACGTTCTAAATATTCAAGTAACTCAACGCCGTCTTCAACAAAATGAAGCTCGTTAAGTACACGGCTTTCGGCAAGGGCATCTTGTGTTAACAAACGATCATCTTCATCATCATCTGCCATTAAAATAGTAATAGGTTTTACTTTTGAATAGGGCATTTAAGCCTCTCCTTGCAATGTGAAAAGCGCAGCTTCCACAGGTAGTTTTATAATGAAGGTTGCACCTTCACCGTCTTTACTTTGGGCTGTAATTGTACCACCGTGGCGCTCCACAATACGCCTACATACAGAAAGGCCAATACCCGTGCCTTTATATTGTGAGCGACCATGTAAGCGCTGAAACGGTACAAATATTTTATCGGCATAGTCTTGTGAAAAACCAATACCGTTATCTTCTATGGTAATAACTTGAAAGCTCAAATTGGTATTATGATCCTCACTAAAAATATCTTCATCTTGATAACTAATTTTTATATGTGGACTTACATCTGGGCGTCTAAATTTAACTGCATTCGACAACAAGTTTAAAAACAGCTGCTGCATTTGGCTTTTATCAGCCTGAATAACCGGTAAGTCTTCTACATCAACTTGTGTATTAGACTCACCTATCGCAATTTCTAAATCACTTAATATATCGGTTACTACTTCGTTTAAATTTGTATCATCAAAGTCTTTGCCGCGTGTTGTAATACGCGAGAACTCTAATAGGTCATTAATTAAGTTAGACATGCGTTGCGCTGCATTTTTCATGCGGCCAATGTAATCAATCCCTTTTTCACCCAGCTCATCTTTAAACATGGTTTCGAGGCGGTCACTAAAGGCTTGAATTTTTCTAAGCGGTTCTTGTAAATCATGGCTCGCTACAAAAGCAAATTCTTCAAGCTCTCGGTTACTTCGGCTCAGTTCGTCAGAATACAATGTTAATTCTTGCGTACGCTCAGACACTTTACTTGCTAAAGTATCGTTTTGTTTCTCAAGCTCAAAGCGATACTGCGCTGCATTTCTTAAATTAAGACGAGTCATCACAAACATACCAATAATAAGTAATACGCTTGTGACTGCTGTAATAGCAAACGTGATTTTAGCTTCATTTTTAATTTGCGCTAACTTTGAAAAATGGCTCACTTTAAAGAGTAATTCGCGGTCTTGAACTTCATTAACACTCTCGCGAATTTGCTTATAAAGCTCCCGGCCTTTATGTGTATTTAATACATACAGCGCACGTCGTTCTTTGTCATCCAGAGCAAGATTCACCGTTTGTTTTAGCTCTTTAATTTTGCTATCAACTAATACTAGCAACTGAGCAATGCGCTCTGCTTGACCGTCAATTTCAGAGTGAAGCGACTTAACATGATTTATTTGCGCTTCAATTTGTCCTATAGCATCATAATAAGGCGTTAAATAGTCAGTCTCTTCTGTTAATAAATAACCGCGCTGACCCGACTCAGCTTGAACTACTGATAAATGCAGTTGCTCAATTCCCGTTGTCAGCATATTAGTGTTGTCTAAACTCTTTTGGGTTTGCGTTAAACCTTGAATCGTATTCAATGCTAAAACTGCGTTACCTACAATAATACTTAACACAACAACTATAAAAGCTGCCCAAGTAACATTCGCTTTACCTTGCTGTTTTTGCTTGCTCATTTAGCTTCCCGAATTAGAGTTTGTACAACACTTACTATTTATTGAGAGTCAGTGATTTTTTGTAAACTTTCACTACACTGTTGGCAATTGTTAATAATTTTATCAAGTGCATCTAGCGCTTTTTCTTTTGGCATATCGTTTTCAAGTACCAACTTAATAAGCTCTGCATTCATCGATATACGATTAAGCGGCGCTCTTGCATCGTGTACTAACTTATTTAGTTGCTCTGTTTGGTTATCGGATGTCATGTACTTCCTCAAATCTATTTATATTCGCCAATACCGCCATATGCATTAAGGCGGTTATAAAGTGTTTTAGTACTAATACCTAGCATTTGTGCAGCAAGCGTTTTATTACCTTGCACCTTGTCAAGCGTTGCATGAATAAGTTCTTTTTCGACTTCTTCAATGGTTTGTCCTGCTGATACTGGCTTTTCGGCAGTTTGATTATTAACGCGCGAAAAAGGCGACTCTAAGTTATCTGGTAGAATAATATCGCTAGTTTGCGGATCGCTCATAATAAATGCACGGTGTATAGCGTGGCGAATTTCGCGCACATTACCCGGCCACTCATAACTTTGTAGCTCTTTAAGCTGCGCGGGTGTCCAACTAAATGCGGTACCGTTTTCATCATTAAGCTGATCTAAAAATGCTTTAGCTAATAAAGGAATATCTTCTTTTCTATCGCGAAGTGGCGGTATATCAATAGGAAAAACAGCCAACCTAAAGTAAATATCTTCACGAATAATATTATTTTGTGCTAAATCAGTAAGCGAACGGTTCGTAGCTGAAATAACACGACAATTGGTTGGTATTTCTCTGTTACCACCTACGCGTGTTACCTTTTTAGTTTCAAGCACTCGCAGTAAATTTGGCTGCATATCAATTGGCATCTCGGTTACTTCATCTAAAAATAAAGTACCGTTATTAGATTGCTCAAACACACCTTCTTTGCGTGCAATTGCGCCTGTAAATGCGCCTTTTTCGTGGCCAAATAATTCACTGCCAATTAACTCTTTTGAAAGTGCGCCACAGTTGCTAGCAACTAATGGGCCTTCGCATTGGCTTGCGTTATGAATAGCTTGAGCCACTACTTCTTTACCTGCACCACTTTCCCCCATAAGCATCACGTTAGCATTTGTTTTAGCAACGCGTTCAATCATGTTGTAAAGCTTTTGCATTGGCTCAGATTCACCAATTAACCCACCAAAGTGGCGTACAATACCGCTCGATTTTGCTTTTTTAACTGCTTTTTTAGGGCCATTCAAAACGAGTTCTAAATCTTCACGCTGTAATGGCTTTAATAAATGCCCTACATTTGGCTCACACATTTCAGCTAAAATGCCTTTAACTGAAGGATGACCCGATATAAGTGTAATTTTTGGAGATTGCCCAATCGTTTTTAAATGATCAAGTAAATGCAAACCGCTACCATCAGGTAACATAAAATCAAGTAGCACATGGTCAAAGGTATTATTTTCAAACCATTGATGTGCTTCTTTTAAACTGGTGGCGGTGCTTATATTGTGGCCGAGGAATTCGACTATGTGGCAAACAACGTCACTAAATTCAACGTCATCGTCTACTAAAAGTATGTCTAACATGATAAATCCCTATGCTTTTTTTCTTATTCTACGCATCCTAAATATTAATTTAAAGGCACGCCTAGAATCTAATTACTTAAATAGCTAATTAATCCAATGCTATTTATTTTACCAACCTAATATTTACGTATGCTTAAAAAAACGATCACAAATTACGAAAAATAATTAAAATCGTTTCTATTTATAGAATGGTAGCAACTGTTATCATTAAAAGCTTAAAAAAGGAGACGAAATGCAGCAATTAAAAACCTTAATTCATTCAGGTATTAATATTGACCACGGTAGTCAGTTTACGCGTTTAACAGCTCGCGCCATTGTTATTAAAAATAATAAAATACTTTTAATGTATACAAGCCGCTATGAAGATTACAGTTTACCTGGTGGTGGAGTAGATGAAGGCGAAAGTATTGAACAAGGCTTAATTCGCGAACTAAGCGAAGAAACCGGTGCACAACAAATAAGTGTAATTAAAGCCTTTGGACTCTATGAAGAGTATCGCCCTTGGTATAAAGAAGACTTTGATATTATTCATATCAAATCGTATTGCTTTGTATGTAATATTGCCGACGAGTTTGGCAAAGCACAGTTAGAGCATTATGAGCAGCAAAATGGCATGACTGCTAAATGGGTTGATATTAACAATGCAATTGCTCATAACGAGCGCACACTTGCTAACAGTGAAAAACAAGGACTCTCCATTTTACGAGAAACCTACCTACTAAAGCGCATTGCTAAAGAACTTCTATAAGTTGAATAAGCATGAGCAGTCAACCTTGTAAATTTTGCATCAATCAGAACTTTTTACTGCTTTGGATAATATATTCATAGTAGTAAAAAGTTATTAGCAGAATAAAAAACCAAAAATAGATACTACATTTCAATAGCTTGAGATTAATTAATACTGTTTTTTTGATATTGGCTTTCGTTTTGCACCCTTATAGATAATTAATTTGTAAGGAGATAGAAATGAGTAACACAGTTAAAACGATTAATCCGGCAACTGAGCAAACCATTGAAACCTACACGCTACTTTCTCAAAAAGAAGCAGAACAGGTAATCGAAAAATCTCACGAAACATATTTAAAATGGCGCTTAACGTCGTTCACTGAACGTGCGAGATATCTTAATAAGTTAGCCTCACTTTTCGAAGAGCAAAAAGAATCTATCGCAAAACTCATGACCGAAGAAATGGGTAAAGTATACGAGCAAGGCTTTCAAGAAGTTGAACTATGTGCAGGAATTTGTCGTTACACAGCTGAACAAGGCCCACAAGTACTTGCTGACGAAGAACGTGATATGGACGGCGGCCGTGCAATTATCAGCTATCAACCAACAGGTGTACTGTTAGGTATTCAACCGTGGAACTTCCCGCTTTATCAGGTAATTCGCTACAGTGCTGCCAACATAATGGCGGGTAACACAACCGTATTAAAACATGCTGGTAACGTATTTGGCATGGCTGAAAAAATTGAAGAGCTATTTAAACAAGCTGGTTTCCCAGAGTACTGTTTCAGCAACTTACTCATCGACGGTAAAACCGCCAGCTCACTCATTGCGCACAAAGCAATTAGCGGCGTAACCTTTACGGGTAGCGATGCCACAGGTAAAAAAGTAGCTGAAGAAGCGGGTAAACACGCTAAAAAGACAGTGTTAGAGCTTGGTAGTAATGACGCTTACTTAGTACTCGATGACGCAGATTTAGAGCTTGCAGTTAAAACCTGTGTAACAGGTCGCATGATCAATAACGGCGAAACGTGTGTTTCAGCTAAACGTTATGTTGTTGTTGAGTCACTTTACGATGACTTTAAAGCACAAATTAAAGAGCAGTTCGAAGCCATGAAAATGGGCGACCCAATGGCAGATGACACAGACTTAGGTCCAATGGCCCGTGAAGATTTACGCGACGGTATTCACGACCAAGTAATGGAATCAGTTAAAGCAGGTGCAAACATAGTAACGGGTGGCGAAATACCATCGCAAACGGGCTATTACTACCCACCTACTCTACTAGATAACCTATCACCTGGCATGCCGGCCTACGACGACGAATTATTTGGCCCTGTCGCTTCGCTTATTAAAGCCAAAGATAACGACGATGCTATGCGCATCGCCAACGATTCTCGCTACGGTTTAGGCGGTGGTATTTTCTCAAAAGACGAGAAAAAAGCCATTGAGCTTGCTAAAAAGTACTTCGACACCGGCATGATCAATATTAACGGCTACGGTTTAGCACAACCTAACCTACCGTTTGGTGGTGTTAAGGAAAGTGGCTACGGCCGAGAGCACGGCGGCTTTGGTATGCGCGAATTTGTGAATATCAAATGTATTATGATTAATAGCTAATTTAGCCCTAATACATTAAAAAACCTAAAAGTGGGTAACCGCTTTTAGGTTTTTTTTAACTTTAAATGAGCAGTTTGCTTTTTAATCATTATCAACATAAAAGAATAATATAATAAATTCAGAGGCACTAATTGCAGCTAGCTGCATTATCAGCAAAAACATAATACCAATCCCAGCCTGAGGGTCAGGTTCAATACCAAAGACAAGTACTGGCGCTAAAGTAATAGTACATAATGCAGCTATAATTCTAATAAAAATGAGCCGTTTATTTTTATAGTTTTTAGCGTTAGCTAAAAAATATAGAAGCAAATAAGGCAACAGCATAAACGCAAAGCCAATTTCAGTTGGCATCCAGTACTTAATAGCAACAGCAACTAAAGATAAAACAGCAAGCGCCTTAACTGGGTAGTACATTTTTTTATAATTCACATGCTTTCCTTTGCACGCAGTGCTTTATTAGCACCAAATAAAATATTGCCGAACAATATAAAAACTTTAACTATGCAATGCAATCTATTTCACTAGACTTAACCTGACAGGCAACAATGAGCGATAACCGGTCATTGATATTGAGTAATATAATAGTCAATTGAGTGGTCAAACTACTCTTGCGCATATATTCATGAAAATAAGCGAAGCGCGTATATTGTTCTATTTAACTTTACTTAAAAGTTTTAGAAAACTTTGTGATAGTAATGCCTTAGGTAATTTGTTAAAACTATATAAAATAGATAAATAAACGCTAAGTCAGCAGAAATATGCGCGATTAGCCCAATATTAAACTACAAGGGAAAATTTAATTGGGAAGGTTTCGAGAAAAGGCTAGAAGGTTCTATGAGAAAAATCAGGTTCTTTGTAGCAAACTAAACCGAAGTCAAAAGTTCTACTATTTTGGCTTCGTTGTTGGCTTAATTTCTGCCTTTTGGTACGTCACCCCTTTTTCCGATATATTCTTTTCGGTTTTTGTAGCGGCTGGCTTACTTCTTACTTGTGGCGTCGCATCTGATATTTTAATTGTTTATAAAAAAGTCTGGGAGACAAATATAGGAAAGGGGCTTATTTTAGTTATTTATGCTGTGGCAACAAATTTTGCGTATGCTCTTTCATCCCAGATAGTAAACGAAATAGTTACATTCGAATCGTCGAAGCTTATATATTCAATAAACCTCGTTGCAGTAATGCTTGTCCCGCTTTTTATATTAGCGTTCACCTATCTTGTATTTGTAGTAATATTAATTTTTGGACAATTCTATATGCTAATAATTGCGCATGCAGAGCAGTTCAAGACTGATGTATGTCTAAAGCATATAATCCCTGAAAAAATTGAGGACTATGCATTCAGAACGTTTTTGGTTCGTTTTTTTGTTTTCCCTTCAATACTTGGGTTTTATTGGGGGATAAGTGGTCATGCCATGCCTGCTTATAAAAATTTCGTAGAAAATACGACGAAAGCATTTATCTATAATCTAGAAGCGAAAAAGTTCTCTAGGTGTAAGATATCAAAAGGGCAAAAGGTAATAGAGATAAATGACAAAGAAATAGTCGTAGTTGAAAAGTTAAGTGGGGATTATTCGTTTTCCCCCCAAATTTGTTCGCCAACACTTAAGCCTAACAAAAAGCTCACCAAGGGCGCAGAAAAGAATTCTGCGCCTGTTAGCTAAGCGCTAGGCATTTCAAGGAGTATGCATGAAGTTTGAGTTTGGGGACCTGTATAAATTTATTGTCTCTTTAGGTGTGGTTCTAATTACACTATCAGTTACAACCCCTTGGCTTTTTTTAAGAGAGCCCTTTGATCTTTTTAAGACCCATGCAGAAATTCAAGCATTAACTCCAGTTGCTCAAGATATAATTCAAAAACGGCAGTCTTTAATATCTTTTATATTTACGTTTATACCTTGGTTTTCATCCATTGCAGCAATCGTTGGAATGATTTTTATTTATATGGGCTTAAAAAAATGGCAGGTAAACCAATCTCATCTAGATAAGCAAACTATGATTGAATCTAAACTTAAGGAAAATGCTCTACGTGAGTCAACCCAAGATGAGATAGAAGAGAAACAAAGTAAGGAAATAGAAGGCTTAGTTCAGTTTAATACTTCCCCTAACCAACAGGCTTCTTTTCGTAGGGCTTACTCTCAAATTGAGACTTGTGTTTTTAATAGACTGAATAAAATTTACAGCAACAAGTATAAAGTTAGTCATAATATGATGATTGCGGGGTTTGAATTAGATATATTTTTAGAAGGTAAATCATTACTAGCTAAAGATTATATTATAGAAGTTAAGTATATCCGCAAAGGGTTCAACTTTGGTTGGTTAAATGAGGCATTCTTACGAAACCTACATGCACAAAATGCATATTCTAAGATTACTAATAAAGCTGCTAATACACTGTTATTGATTGTGATTTCAGATGAAGCTTTTAACGAAGATAAATATAGCAAGCTTCTCACTCGCTTACAGGAAAACGAACTATATCGAAAAGGAAAGGATATAGTTAAAATCCTAGCTGAAAACGAATTGAAAAATATTACCGACATTGAGCTTCAAGAAAAACTGAGCATAAATGGCTAATAAAGCGAATGGAGTCAAACCTTGACTTCAGACATTATAACTCCTGATCGTCCGCATATGGCTCTTTCTAGCCACTCGACAACATAAACGTGGTAGTCGTGTTGTTGCTAGCCAATTCATTATTTTTGTCGGATGGCATGGCTTCGCCACTTATCCGACCTACACTGCCTAATAGCTATAACTTTTCCTCAAACCTCGGCACCTTTCGCTTATCAGCTTTACTCATAGCAAGCTCTTGAATTTCTTCTTGCTTAAGTTCATCGGATTTATCTTCTAATGATTGCTGATTAGCGTTTTCGTAAGAAAGCTCAGTGAGCAACGCAAAGTGATCAGAGCCATACTTAGCTAAGCGCTTAATACGTTTTACTTTAAATCCTTCGCTGTGAAATAAGTGATCGAGCGGCCAACGCATAAAAAAGTAGCCTGCATGAAAGGTATTATAAAAACCACGGCCTTTTCGAGGGTCTAAAAAGCCACTTATTTGCATAAACAAACGCGTGCTACGCGACCATGCTACATCGTTTAAATCACCGGCAACTATGGTAGGTCGTGTTGGGTTTTTAAGTGCTTTAGCCACCATTATTAGCTCTGAGTCGCGCGGACGCGATGAGTCTTCTTCGGTCGGGCTTGGCGGTGCGGGGTGAATAAAGTGCCCTTGCATTTGCAGGCCTTCATCGTTTTCAAACAGAATATGAATTGAAGGAATATCTTCTTCTATAAGCTCACATATTTGTGCATCGAGTATTTTAAACTTGCTGTATAAGTGCATGCCATAACGATTGTCTTTAGGGCATTCTATGTAGTACGGGTAATTTTTTTTAATGACTGATAATTTATTTTCCCACCAGCTATCGCTCTCAAGCGTAATAAGTAGGTCGGGTTGATGCTCATCAACAAGGCTAATTAACTGCTCACTTTTATGGTTCGACATAAGTACATTTGCCGACATAATCCTTATACTATGATCTATATGCTTAGGTGCGCTTTGCACTTCTTTTTTAGCAAGCCACGTATACGGGTAAATCCATTTACCTTGTAAAATCATTATAAGTAATGAGGTTAAGGCTATAAATACGTAACCCATTGCGCTACTTTGCCATAATAAAAACAACGAAGTAACGGCTGCAAAACTGGCAATATAAAATACCTGTAAGCGCACAAAATCGCAGCTACGCACTAAGTAATGCTGGCTGTACGACATAGGTAATAAGGTAACCAGTAAAAAAAAGCCAATAATTATAGCCAGCGCAATGAGCATTTTAATATCCTTATAACGTTAATTTAGCGACTTAAAATTGAAAGTATTTCTCGGGTATCGTGCACCATATGAATAACTGTACGGTCTATTTCAATACTCACTGTACCATTATCTCTAGAGCGTTCAATCACTCTACCTCGTTTGTATAAATCACGATCTAAAAAGTCACCTCGGTGATAGCTTTTACTTAGCCCTGGTGGCGTCCAACCTGCGCGAATTAACTGCTTAGCCTCTTTTTTAGAAAGGTAGTCATTGTCATTATGCTTATGTGAATGATGCTTTTTATGGCCGTGTTTATGACCATGCTTATCTTTATGCGGTTTTGCGTCTGCGCTTATTGAACATAAAGCCAATGCTATTAGTGTTGTGTATGTTAGTGCTCTCATAAATAATCTCTAGCGTAATTAATAGCTAAAGGTTAACAAACACGGCTGAACATCATATGAAACAACTTACACTTATTTAACGCTGTTTATATTGTGTTTTACAATGGCTTCGCATAATAGCTGGATCGCGTAATTTTAAATGTTTTGTTTTACGACCTGCATGGCGCTTACGCCATACTTTAAAACTGCCTTTTGAAACATTGTCTCGCATAAAAACCACCAGCTGCGGATACTTTAATCCGTATAGCTGCTCTATAGCCTCGTAGGGGGTTCTATCTTCCCACGCCATTTCGATAATGCGTGACTGCTGCTCTGCGTTAAACATGGTATATCTCACAAAATTTAACTTATACGCTAGGTAAAAATACTTAGATCAATGCAATTAAGCTCAGTAACTGTATAATTGGCGTTCAAGTTATGTACTTTAAAAGATATCGAATTTATATTTATGCGCGCAATATTTCTGTTTTTAGCTTTAACTTTACCTTCGTTATTACTTGCAGCGCCAAGTAAAACCCTGCGGTGCGTAACAACCCACTACCCGCCTTTTACTATATTTGATGAGAAAAGCGATACGTTCACGGGTTTAGATATTGAATATTTAACGTTTATTGAGCGTAATTTAAATCTTAAAATTGATGTTGTGCACTTGCCATGGGCGCGCGTTAAAAAAGAAATGGCGCTGGGTTATTACGACTGCTATTTCTCTTTGGCCAATACAGAGGAACGTGCAAAGTATTTAGATTTTACAAGCGTGCCCTTGCACACTACTAAGTATGGCTTATTTACTTTAAACAAAGATAAGCTACTCACAAACCATTTATCAAATACCCCAATAGCGATGCTGCGCGGCGTTGCTTTGCCTGAGGTTATTGCTAAAAAGTATAACCTTGATGAGAATAATCTACTTCGTTCACTTTCAACTAAAGACACTTTTGAGCTACTAGAAAAAAAACGTGTTGAATACGCAATAACTAACTATCAAGCGGGTTTGTGGTACTCAAAAGAATATAAAAATATATACGCTAGGCAGTTCAATGAGTTTACGCTTCCTACTTACATTGCTTTTAAGCGTGGCGTAATTGATACAAAATTAGTTGATGAGCAAATAAAACGTTTTAAAGCACAAACTCAATAATTAACACTGCACACGTTAAGAGATAACCAATGTTTACAAAACTACCAAAGTGGGTTGAATATGGCGCGTTTACGCTCGCATTTATAGCGGGCGTAGTAAACGCTGTAGGCTTATTAGGATTTGAGCACCAGGCTATTTCGCATGTATCTGGCTCTGTTACTTTACTTGGTATTAAAGTAATAACTAACCCCAGCACTGCCTTATTGCTACTTTCAATAATTATTAGCTTTATGTTGGGTTCGGCACTGTCGGGATTTTTACTCTCTGGTGGCTCATTAAAACTTGGTCGTCATTACGACACTTTGCTTTTTATTGAAGGATTGCTACTACTTGCGAGTGCTTATTTACTCAAAAACACATTCGTTTACGGCATTGTTTTAACGTCTGCTGCGTGTGGGCTACAAAATGCGCTAGCCACTAATTACAGTGGTGCTGTTATACGTACGACACATTTAACCGGTATTTTTACTGACCTTGGTTTAATGCTAGGTAAAGCTCTTAAAGGTGAGCAATTTGATACTCGTAAAGGGGTTATGTTTTTACTCATTATTGCAGGCTTTTTACTAGGCGGTATAACCGGTTTTGTTTTATTTGAGCATTACTTAGTGCTGGCTTTGGTGTTTCCTGCTGTGGCTTGTTTTGTTTTATCAATTACGTATCGGGTTTATAGGCTACGTACGCTTTAACGCAACAAGTTTAAATGCACATAAAAACCGCATATTATAGAAGCAATGCAATATAGATTACTTTCAAGGAATGTATGAAACCTTATTTTTTGCCGCTGTTATTACCCTTTAGCCACACTGCGTTTGCCGATAATCAAAACAACGATGCAATAGAAACCATAACAACTACGGCATCACGTATTGAAGCGCTATCGACACCACTCCCTTTATCAATAAGTACACTAACGCAAGCGCAGCTAAATAGCATAGCGCCTACCCATATTGAAGAAGCTCTGCAACGTGTAGCGGGTGCTAATATTCAACGCGGAAATGGCCAAGAGTATTTACCCGCGCTTCGCTCACAAGTGCTTTCGGGCGCAGGCGCTTGTGGTGGCATATTAACCTTAGAAGATGGCATACCACTGAGAGCCGCTGGGTTTTGTAATATAAACGAGCTATTTGAGGCGCACAGCGAAATGGCGCAGCGTATTGAAGTATTAAAAGGCCCTGGCTCTGCACTTTATGGCTCAAATGCTGTGCATGGTGTTATTAATGTAATAACGCCCGACACTACTCAAGGCGGTGGTTTAGTTGGTTTAGATTATGGCTCGTACGGTTATACTCGCTACAAATTACGTGCAGGACAAGATTACGGCAACAGCGGCATAGGCATTAACGCAAGTGTTACCAATGATAGCGGTTACCGCGACGACGAAAGCGTAGAGCAACAAAAAGTTAACATTCGCCATCGCTATTCAAATAATAATTTATTACTTACCTCTGGGCTTACTTACACAAACCTAGATCAGCAAACTGCGGGATTTATTACGGGCTTTGAAAGCTATAAAAACGAAGACCTCTCGCAAAAAAACTTTGACCCAGACGCATTTAGAAAAGCACGCGCATTTAGAGCATGGAGCAATGCAACATGGCAATTAAATAACGATGATGTGCTCTCTACTACGTTATATTTTCGCGACCAAAGCATGGACTTTTTTAAGCACTTTTTACCCGGCACACCGCTTGAAAAAAACAGTCAAACCGGCTTTGGTGTGCAATCGCTTTATCAGCATAATTTACAAAGTAATGTAAAAGTAAACCTAGGGCTTGATGGCGAATACACGCAAGCCGACTTTACTCAAAGCCAAAACGAGCCAACGCAAGGCTCTGCATTTTTAGTCGCGACAGTGCCACAAGGCAAACATTACGATTACGATGTAAACGCCACGCTTTATGCCCCTTTTGCATCACTTGATTGGCAATTAAATAAATGGTTACTTACCGCAGGTGTGCGCTACGAGCATATGCAGTACGACTATACCAATAATATGCTAGCAGGTAGAACAAAAGACGATGGCACAGAATGCGGGTTTGGTGGCTGCCGATACAGCCGCCCAGCGAGTGCTAAAAATAGCTTTAGTAATTTATCGCCAAAGCTTGGGTTGAGTTATCAATACAATACAAATAACACGCTTTATGCAAACTTTTCTCGCGGTTACCGCGCCCCACAAGCCGCTGAGCTATACCAATTACAACGCGAGCAAACCACTGCAAATTTAAGCGCCGAAATAGCCAATAATGCAGAGCTGGGTATTAAAGGGATTTACGAAAAGCTACGTTATGGCGTGTCTGTTTACGCTATGAGTAAACACAATACGATTTACCGCGATAGCGACTTTTTTACGGTAAATAATGGCAGCTCTCGCCATCGTGGTATTGAGCTTGAACTTGACTACCAGCTCACTAAGTCGCTTGCACTTAACTTTGCAGGCACACACGCAAAGCATACTTATACTAACAACCAAATACTTAACGGTTTAAATATAAACGGCAACGACATAGATACCGCGCCGCGTAATATTGCTAATCTCGATTTAACATGGCAAGCACTCAGTAATACGCAACTTGCTTTGCAATGGCATCGCGTTGGTAACTACTACACCGACCCAGAAAACTTAAATAAATACCAAGGGCATGATGTTTTAAGCCTACGCGCACAGTGGCAAGTTACTAATAACCTTGAAGTGCTTGCCCGTATTATTAACTTAACTGATGAGGCTTATGCAGAGCGCGCCGATTACACCAGTTTCACCGGCGACAGGTACTTTCCTGGCAAACCACGTAACGCGATGCTTTCGGCAACTTACACGTGGTAATGTTTATTTAAGGGCTAAACTTATTTAAGGGCTAAGCTAATTTAGCTGATTTAAGTCGCTCATGTATTTCATGGGCGACTTTTTCATCACCTTTTTAAACATAGTAATAAACGCACTAACCGACTCATACCCTAATAACTCCGACACCTGCTGCACACTTTGCTTATCTGAAAGCGCTTTTAAGGCTGTAATTATATGCAATTGCGTACGCCACTTTCCAAATGTCATACCTGTTTCTTTTTTAATTAACCGCGCTAATGTGCGCTCAGTTAATGCAAACTGCTTAGCCCATTGTGGTAGTGTTTTTCGATTGTTTGGCTTGTTTATGAGCTGATCGCTCATAGTTTGAATTACCTCATTTTTAGATAATACAAAATCCAGTGGCTGTACGGGCATTTCAATAAGTTGATCAAACAACACCTGCGCTAAACGCGATGTTTTACTATTTAAAGTATAGTGCTGATTATGCCCAGCCAACTCGCACATTAGCTCTTTAACCAACGGCGTAATGGCTAACGTACAGGTATTTAGCGGCATACCGTTTTTACTACTATCAATAAATAAATGACAAAGCTGCGCGTTATCAGACGCCCTATTACTATGCACCTTTTGTGCTGGGATCCAAATTGCACTGTGCGTGGGCACCATCCACATTTTTGCCGACACTTCACATGTTACATAACCGTGCAGCGCTAAAATTAATTGCCCTTTTGGATGGGTGTGCAGTGGTATTTCGTGACTGGCATGGGCATGCTCTATTTTGGCTATTATGGGCTGCGCCATAGTTTCAAAATTTTTAATGTCGTCCCAACCAATTGCATCAAACATAGTTTTGTCTGTTTTTAGTTATTTAATGTCATTATCTCTAAATTATAGTTTTTGCTAAGCCTTTATACTAGCGCCCATTAAGTATTAGCTTTAATGGTCTGCCCTTTTGTTAAATAACACACCTAAATCACGCTTTGCTGGCATATTACTTGTGCTTGGCATATTACTTATTGCCGCAAATTTACGCGCCACATTTACAGGTATTGCACCTGTGCTTGAACAAATTATTAATCACTTTGGGCTTAGCGCATCTCAAGCCGGGTTTTTAACAACATTGCCACTCATTGCCTTTGCTATTGTATCGCCAATGGCCGCAACTCTTGCTAAAAAGCAAGGGTTAGAGCGCACCTTGTTTGTAGCTTTGTTATTTATACTTGCAGGGGTTGCAGCGCGGGTAATAAATACCTCAGCCATGCTTTTTGTAGGCACCGCTATTATTGGTGTGGGCATTGCCATTGCAAACGTATTATTACCAAGTTTAATTAAGCGCGACTTTCCTGCAAAGGTTGCGTTAATGACCTCAGCCTACGTGCTTACTATGGGCGTGGTATCGGGTGGGTTTTCCACTTTGGTATTTCCGCTTAGTCAGTTAAACGGATTAGGATGGCAACTTGCGCTGGGCTCATCAGCTCTTATTACTCTGGCGAGTATTATTGTATGGATGTCGCAATTAAGTAAGCACACAAAACCCGCGAGTATTGCTCAACACGCTGACACGTCAAAAAGTGTATGGCGCTATTTACTAGCATGGCAAATTACCCTACTGCTGGGCTTAAACTCATTTTTAAATTATATAATTATTACGTGGTTACCTAGCATATTAATCGAAACAGACCAAAGTGCCACGCAAGCAGGTGCTTATCATGGTGCTTTTCAAATAGCGACTGCATTACCGGGTTTAATATTAATTCCGTTACTTGCCAAATTAAAAGATCAAAGCGCGCTTAGCTTTATTTTGGCCATGCTGAGTGCACTCAGTGCATTGGGGCTGCTTTACATGCCTAACTATGCCTTTGTGTGGACCTTAATGCTGGGTTTTTGCTCTGGTGCATGTTTTATACTGGGGTTGTCGTTTATTAGTTTGCGAACTGACGATTCGCAACAAGCAGCGTCGCTTTCAGGTATGTCGCAAAGCGTAGGTTATTTACTCGCGGCTATTGGTCCTATGCTCGCTGGTGCATTACACACGACTACGGGAAGTTGGAGTGCGCCATTATGGCTGTGCGCTATTGCCGGAGTACTGTGTGCATTATGTGGTTTAGGCAGTGGTAAAAACACCACTTTAGCTAAATCAGCTAACTAGCTGCTGTAACCACGAAAATAAACCAGACGAAGTTTTGTTGCTCGTGTGTTTTTGCTCATAGCGTTTATTAGTTGCTTCACGCTGTTCACGGCGCTCTTGCGCTAAATTAGCTTTTGCAGCAAAACGCAAGCGCTGCTCTTGAGTAAGCTCATCATTAAAACTAATGGCTGTTTTTTTAACTGCTCGGCTGCTTTTGGGTGAACTACACATAATATTTCCTCTGTTATGTAACTACTCAAATAGACAGCCTTTTTGTATAAAAAATTTCAAAAGCAGTATTACTTTTTAGAAGTAATACTGCTGAGTATCAACTAAACAGCACCAATACATTCAACTTCTACCAAAGAATCAAGGGCTAACGCCTTAACTGCAAAAGCACTACGTGCAGGATACGGCGCACTAAAATACTGGGTGTAAATGGCATTAAATGCTTTAAAGTCGTTAATATTGGTAAGCATAACGGTGCACTTTACAATATTGCTCATACTGTAGTTATGTTGCTCTAAAGTGCGTTTAATATTTTCAAGTGTTTGTTTAGTTTCACCTTCAAAACCGCCTTTAGCCAACTTACCTGTTACAGGGTTAATCCCTATTTGCCCCGACATATAAAGCGTATTACCGGCTTTTACTATTTGCAAAAATGGTAAGTTAGGATTAGCTTTGCCTACATTTAAAAAGTCGACATTACTCGAAGCTGCAAATGCACTGCCGGTAATTAATGTGCTTGCTAAAAAAGCGGTTTTTATCAGTGAGTTCATCATCTGGCTTACCTTATTTTTGTGGTGTGGTTTCAAATGAAGGCACTTGATGTAATTCGTTAAGCCAATTAAGCGTCGATTTAGACCAAATTTGTGCTGTTGGCGTAAATTGATCACGCTGATCAACCGCACCAATACGCAAACCATATACACGGTCAGCTTTAGCTTCGTTAGTTGCATAAAGTGTTGTACCACATGTGCCACAAAAACCTTGCGCACGCTTGTTACCGCTTTGCGCTGTTTTAACAAACTCTTTTGGCTCACCTTGGGTAAACACGACCGAGTTTGGCTCTGCAATTATAACGGCTCTAAATGGGCCGCTCGACATGCGTTGGCAATCGCTACAATGGCAAACAAGTGCATTGTTATTTTGAGACTTTGCTTGGTATTTAATTTCACCACAGTAACAGCTTCCAGTAATTTCCATTATTTAAATCCTTAATGCTTATGAAGATTGAATCGAGATATAAGACCGGCAATATCGATTCATTATTTTTAAAATATAAAAAATTGCTCGCCGGTTTGTTTGTATGTTCGGTTAGATTTTTAATTCTTTAGAGTGATTTTTTCAAAGTTGAGCAAGTGCTACAAACATGATCCGATGTTTTAAATAAAACAGCAATACCACGTTAAGCTAATAGCGTAACGTGGTGCGTCTAAATTATTTTGATACCAATTCGCTTAATTAAGTTGTCTATTTTGAGGTAAGAAAACCGTGTCGATAACAAGGCAAAAATTTCGTTATTTAGTTGTTCTATATGAGAAATTTTTAACGAAGTTAACGTGCGGTTTAATCCCTCAAATTGATTATGTATTATTGCGAGTTGGTATTAATGCGCGTTTAAATAATCAACGGCTAATAGACTAAGCGCCTTAGTACCTACTTTAAACGATGATTCGTCGGCATAAAAATAAGGGGAGTGATTACTAGCCACTGTATTTAAATCTTGCTCACTGGGTGTACCGCCTAAAAATACAAATACACTCGGCACTTCTAATGCGTAAAACGAAAAGTCTTCTGCGCCGGTTATTTTTCCCATTTCAACTACGTTTTCATTACCCGCTGCTTTTTTAAGACTAGGTAACATTTGCGCGGTTAGCTCTGGGTTATTAATCGTTACCGGATAACCTTCGTGAATGTGTACCTCTGCAGTAGCACCTGACGATTTAGCAATGTGCGTGGCTGTGGTTTTTATTTTTTCAAATATTTGTGCACGATTATCCATATCAAAGTTACGAATTGTACCCACCATTTCTACTTCTTCAGGAATAATATTATTGCGTACGCCTCCCGCTATTTTTCCAAACGAGACAATAGCGGGCTCTTTGGTAATGTTAATTTGGCGACTAACAATATGATTAACGCCAGTTACTATTTGCGCGGCAGCAGCAATAGGGTCAACCCCAGTCCACGGTGCAGAGCCGTGTGCCTGCTTACCATGTACAATTATTTCAAATCGGTCTGCACTGGCCATTGCAGGGCCACTTCTATAACCAATTTTACCGCTGTGCAAACTAGATGTTATATGTAACCCAAAAGCAGCTTCTGGTTTGTATTGTTCAAATATGCCTTCTTTAAGCATTAGCTCAGCGCCACCCTCGTCCCCCTCTGGTGCGCCTTCTTCTGCAGGCTGAAATACAAACATAATATTACCGTGTAGCTCATCTTTCATGTTTGCAAGCACTTGTGCAGCGCCCATAAGCATGGCCACGTGCGTGTCGTGCCCACAAGCATGCATTATGCCTACATCTACACCACGGTAATTAGTGGTTTTAGTTGACTTAAAATCAACATCGGCTTTTTCAGTAACTGGCAGCGCATCCATATCTGCACGTAGCATTACTGTTGGACCAGGCTTTGCGCCTTTTAATAACCCCACAACGCCTGTATAAGCAATCCCCGTTTGTACCTCCATACCCAGCGACTTTAAGTGCTTAGCTACGATACCTGCTGTGCGGGTTTCGCGATTTCCAAGCTCAGGGTTTTGATGAAAATCACGTCGCCAATCAATAACCTGTTGCTCTATCTTTTTAACTTGCTGATCAATGTTTGCATTGGCATTGAGCGCACTAAGGGCAGCAAAGCCCAGCGCTATTGAAATTAGTGATTTTTTCATCCTGTTTGTCCTTATTATATTTATTGGTTTTATAATATTGATGAGCACGAGCCCTTATGTATTATTGAGAACATAATTAGTTCGCTCTATAACCACTATTACTGAAGGCTCTACAATAATCAATCCCATTTAAGCTAGATGCCCAACTATAGGGGGCCACTTCACTTTTCACTGGTTTTATCTATTTTTAGTTTGAAGATTTAGCGCTAATTAAGCCTACCATTTTTGTTTTTATTGATTTAAAAATGGCATTGAATGGTCAACCAACGCACGTAAAGTGAGTTTTAATAAGCGCGGTGGTGGATAGAAGAAGTTAACGAGTAATAGGCTTGGTACATAATTGCTATTCAAACTATAAAATAAGAATAGCAATGTAGAACCTCCCCTTATGTTGGGGGTAATTATTTAAATGCGTTAGCATTTTTTATGCTGTCAAAATCGTTAAAGCGCACGTTGTGTTGCGCCATTACTTTAAGTATTTTTTCACTTAGCATTTGACGTAAATAAAACGGCTGATTTGGCACAAAATGGTGGATAGTATGCGTTTTACCAAAGTTAAAACAAAACAAGTGAAACGGCATAAATAAACGGCTCGTTAGTACATGAGTTTGCTCAAGCATGTTATTAACGCCGCCATAGTAATGCATGCTTGAGGTAACAAAATTAAGCGAGCTTGAGCGAATAATATTAGGCACAATGAGCACAACCATTAAAAATTCGAACACGTTCATTATGCTTAGTATCCAGCTAGGTGAATTTAGCGAAAGTGGTATAAATAAATCAACGATATGAAATACAATAACGATGTATAAAACAGCAAAATACGCAGTCGCTATCGGAAACCCCGCATTAAAAACACTCGAAAAACTAAAGCCATTAATTTCTTTTCTAAAACGTTTAGTAGAAATAACTAACCCTAATAACCCATCTACAATAACTAGCGCACGTAAAAGTGGGTTTTTAATACCATTACCCACCAAGCGTTCTTCTAGGTCTTGTTGTGTGCCTGAGGTTTTGTGATGGTGTAAATGCATTTTACGTCGGTACCATGGGCTAATAGTATTTGGTCGCATTAACCATACTGTTAGCATCATAAAATTATGCATGAACGGCTGATTACTAAAATATTGTTTATGTATAAGGTCGTGTTCTAACTCATGGGAAATAGATGCAGCAATAGCCGCAAGTACTATGCATACCCAAGCAGGTATGATGGCTAAATAATATAAAACACCAACACCAATTAATGCGCTAAGCGATAGCAATAAAATAATTAACCCTAAGGTATTTTGATGTGCAAGTAACGGGTGCTTTTGACGAAGTGATGCTTCCTCTGCCTTAATTGCTTTCACAATCGATTGAATGTTCTGTTTGGCACTTAATTGAGTCATATATAATGTCTTAAAAACCTTGTTATACAAATAATACCTGAATTGATCGCAACATCGGGATAAAGCAGGAATAATTATTGTAATACGATTAAATATTATCAATAGTTCAATTGCTTATTTATTCAATCGCATAACAAATTTAATAGCACTCATAACCCAAAATATTCGCTTTATATATCAGCCCAAAAAGACTTAAAAAATTTACCTGTGGAGTATCCTTGCTATAAACGATTAATTATCAACCAGTTGTTTATGCAAATAAAAGAAAAGGCTTGCCGCCCCCTCTTTTGTTTGTATAATGCGGATACAGAATAAGAGGTATATAAGTATCCTTTTTATTTTAAGTGGTTTTTCTTTATCTTTTTATGCTTAAAAGATTAAAGAAAAATTATGCCAGCGTGATGAAATTGGTAGACATGGGGGATTCAAAATCCCCTTCCGAAAGGAGTGCCGGTTCGAGTCCGGCCGCTGGTACCACTTTTTGAACCTCAGCTAATTATTGGCTGAGGTTTTTTTATGCCTAAAATTTAACTAGTAATTTATACCAATTCGCTTAATTAAGTGAGCTATTTTGAGGTAAGAAAACGGTTTCGATAACAAGGCAAAACCTAGATGAGCTGAAGCAAAAGCCACAGGCCTCCCATTAAAGCCATCAACATATCTTAGGAAGGGACAAAATCTAATAAGCACGCTAGTTATGCGTCTTGCTCTTGATTTGTTATATCTCCTATTCGGTTATTTAACTCTTCGTCACTAACATCTTCTTTGTGTGTACCAATGATCCATATATGACCAAATGGATCCTGTAGCGTGCCGGTCCTATCACCATAAAATTGGTCATGTACGGGTCTTATTTCTGTTGCACCAAGCTCAATTGCTTTTTTAAATACGGTATCAACATCTTCAACATAAAGCATAAGGCTTAGCGCTGTACCACCGAGTTCTTTTGGGCTTTTTAAATGTTCTTCAGAACCAATATCTGAAAGCATAATATGCGAATCACCAATTATTATTTCTGCATGGGCTATTCCACCATCAGGTAAAGGCATTTGCATTACGTGTTCAGCACTAAATGCATCACAATAAAAATCTATCGCTTTTTGTGCGTCATTCATAATTAAATAAGGTGTAACTGAATGAAACCCTTTTGGTATTGCCGAAACTGACATAGTGATCACCTCGCTGTTGAATCCATGTTATTAAAACTGATTTAAATGCTGTCTGTAATAAGCACTAAAGTTTTTAAATAAAGGTCAGATTGACTGACCTTAAAACAATATACAAATTAAATAATAGCTCTAATAAATACTTAGCGCTGCCAAAAACGTAAATTACGTAATGACTCTATAAATGCCTCGCCCGATACGGTAGCTAAATCAATCCAACCATCATCTGCTTTGTCATCAAGCCCTGCTGCTTTAAATAATGGCTTAGCCTCACTTGTAAAACCTATGTATTTCATATGTGCATACGCATCACTTACAAAGTCTTTAGCTTCTGCAATAGCTGCTAGTTTTTCAGCTCCCTCTTCAGTGGTGAGTACAAGTACCGCATCGTATAAAACCGATGGACCACCATTAATAACTTGATCAGCTTTAAAGTGCTTACCTTTACTGCATTTAGCACCGCCGACTTGTGGGGCAATAATTTCAAAGTTTGCACCTTCACTTTTAAGTGTATTGGTAACCGATTCAAAAATTTCTGCATTAAAGCCATCACTCACTAAAATACCTAATTTGCGGCCTTTAAATGTATTCGGGGGATTTTTTAAAATACTTAATGCATCAGATACAGGTAAGTCTTTACGTGTTGGCATAGCAGCTTCAGCTGGATCTGGCATTTCTTGCAAGCCAAGTCCTTCGGCAACTTTATTTGCGAGGGTTTCGTCAATATTTAATAAATGCGATACCAAACGCTCTCGTATTGGTACATGCTCGACTTTAGAAAGCTCAAACACGTACGCAGATTGTATATGCGCTTGCTCTACCTCTGTTTGGCTTAAGTAAAACTGACGAGCTTGACTGTAATGATCGCTGAATGTGTCTGAACGATAACGTAGCTTATCCCCACTCATTTGCTCTGATGAACTTTTAAACCCGTGCACAGGGCATTCACGAGGATTATTTTCGCCTGCGCTCCATGAGTTAGGTTCGTAGTTAACACGTCCTTTAGGATTTTGCATCGCCATGTGCCCATCTTGCTGAAAATGCCTCATTGGGCACTTAGGCGCATTTACCGGAATTTGCGTAAAGTTAGGTCCACCAAGGCGTTTTGTTTGAGTATCAAGGTATGAAAAATTACGCCCTTGTAGTAATGGATCTGGGGTGAAATCGAGTCCTGGTACAATGTTTTGTGTACAAAATGCAACTTGCTCTGTTTCTGCAAAAAAGTTGTCGACAACACGGTCAAGCACCATGCGGCCAACAATTTGTACTGGTACTTGTTCCTCTGGTATAAGTTTAGTGGCATCGAATACATCAAATTCAAACTCATCAGCAAATTGCTGATCAAATACTTGTACCCCTAACTCCCACTCTGGGTAGTCGCCGTTGCCAATAGATTCCCACATGTCTCTGCGATGAAAATCAGGGTCCGCGCCGTTTAGCTTAAGTGCTTCGTTCCATACTACAGATTGCATGCCGCCTTTTGGTTTCCAATGAAATTTAACAAATTTCTCATCACCTTTGGCATTAATAAATTTAAATGTATGAACACCAAAACCTTCCATAAAGCGTAAAGAGCGCGGAATAGCTCTATCAGACATTGCCCACATAACCATGTGCATTGACTCAGGCGACAAGCTCACAAAGTCCCAAAAGTTATCATGTGCTGTTTGCGCTTGGGGGAAACCACGGTCTGGCTCGGCTTTAGCTGAATGAACTAAGTCAGGAAACTTCATCGCATCTTGAATAAAGAATACCGGTATATTGTTTCCCACTAAATCCCAGTTTCCTTCTTGGGTATAAAATTTTACCGCAAAACCACGTACATCACGTGCTAAATCTGGAGACCCTTTATTACCTGCAACTGTAGAGAAACGAGTAAATACTGGGGTTTTTTCACCTTTTCGCTGAAAAATATCTGCACAGGTTAAATCTTCAAGCGTGTCGTAAGTTTCAAAGTACCCATGTGCCCCGTAACCACGAGCATGCACTACTCGCTCAGGAATACGCTCGTGGTCAAAATGGAAAAGCTTTTCGCGCAGCACCTGATCTTCCATCAAACCTGGACCGCGTTCGCCTACTTTTAACGAATTCTGATCGTCGCTCACAGGGCAACCTTGCGCTGTGGTCATTGTTGGGTAGCCGTCTGATGCACTTTGGCGCAGCTCGCCGCCATTTCCTTTTTTACCTGCGTATTTAAATGATTCAGCCATGTCTAATCCTTCATTACAATTTAAGTGATTGGGGTAGTTTTTAAAGTTTGCTTAACAGCAAAAGTAACAGAGCTAAATGCAAAATAAAGACCAAACAATAAGAGCAATGAAAGCGCGGGGTACAGATTAAAAGAGGAGTTTTAAGCGTTATTAAAAATAGAAAAACTTACAGAGCCCTGTAAGTTTTTCAAGATCAAAAAAAGGGTACTTTAAAAGTGCCCTTGAGTTTAAATCGGTTTAAATTTAGTTAATCTTTGCTTTCGTTAACTAAAATAACTTTACGATGCGGGAAAGGTATTTCGATGTTGTTTTCATCTAGTGCTTTTTTAATTAACTCTGGCACAGTGTAAAGAATATCGAAGTAATGCTCGCCCTTACAAAAAGGTCTTACTAAAAAGTCTACTGAGCTGTTGTTAAGTGTTTCTACTTCAACAAAAGGAGCTGGATCTTTTAGTATGTGTGGGTGCGCTGCAAGTACGGCATCTATAACTTTACGTACAGCCGTTGTATCTTCACCGTATGCAACACCAAAATGCATATCCACACCACGAATTCGATGATGTGAATGGTTTATAATTTGCGCGCCCCAAATTTGACTATTTGGAATAATAACCTGTTGGTTATCGAACGTTTGTAAAATAGTAGTAAACATATCTACTTCTGTTACTTTACCAAAACGCCCTGCTGCCTCAATAAAGTCATTCACTTTATAAGGTCTGAAAACAAGCAACATAACGCCCGCTGCAAGGTTCGACATTGCACCTTGTAACGCCAAGCCTATAGCAAGCCCCGCAGCACCTAGCAAAGCAATAATAGAGGCTGTTTGTACACCAAAGCGATTTAATACAGCAATAATAACGAACGCTAATATGATGTAGCGAGCCATGCTGCCTAAAAAGCGAAAAAGCGTATCATCAAGATGAGTGTATTTATGGCATAAGCCAATAATTAAATTGCGTACTTTGCCTGCCAACCATAAGCCCGCAAGTAAAATTGCAATCGCCAGTAATATGTTGGTTGCCCACGTAATTGCAGCGGGTAAATATTGATTAATATCAATGTTGTTTATTATGTCTTCCATTGTTTTTCCTGTTTTAAAAACTTTTAACTAGGGCGTGTTGCTCTTTGTGGATTGAAATTTGTTCAATCTAGGGGCGATTAAATCGCGGCGCGAGGTTTGTAACCTAGTGGGCTAAGTAAAAACCGAGTAACAAAGAGTTAATCGTCCCTAGAAAGAACCCTTTGGGCAGCGCATGTTTGGTATTTATGCTGCGTTATCGCCTATTTATGAGGAATAACCGCACTACGTAGGCTCTGCCTTGCCTAAAAACCAAACATACTGCTGCAAATTCAACCACCAAGGAGCAACACCCCCTGACTTCAATCCATACTAAGCGCAATAGTTTAACAAAAAATTAACTAAAGTCCGACTATAGGAGTAATTTAAAACATAAAGAAAGAGCGTTCCCCTCAAAACATGTCATCGCTCACGTAAATCTTTCAACACATAATTTTGCTTTAACCCTTGGTCTATAGCTTAAATAATTCAACTTTAACTAGTTCATAAATAAAGCTAATACCCGAGATAAATCTCGGTTAACTCTCTTAATTTTCTAATTACTACTGGCACTCATCTATAAATTTACCGATAATCTCACCTAAGCGCGCATATATTGGCGAGACAACACAATTGGATGAAATTAAAACAAAGGATTATTATGAAAAAGTACTCAATTTTACTTACAGCGGCAGCACTTAATGTACTTGCTGGTTGTTCAACATCTGTTGCAGTAAGAGACTTTGAACAAAACCCTATTCCACAAACATCAACAATTACCAACAGTGAAGCTGACGTAGAAAAGGGTATTCTAAAGGCATGTATTCAGCTTGGTTGGAAGT
The DNA here is from genome assembly GCF_002836695.1 of Pseudoalteromonas sp. 78C3. NCBI lineage: Bacteria > Pseudomonadati > Pseudomonadota > Gammaproteobacteria > Alteromonadales > Pseudoalteromonadaceae > Pseudoalteromonas > Pseudoalteromonas sp. 78C3. The sequence continues at coordinate 3,931 of NZ_PJAV01000153.1, read as the reverse complement.
GTACGCCTATGAGTGAAGGTAAAATAAAAGGTGTACTGGATATTCGAACACACCAATTAACTGTCGATATTGCGTATGACAAAACGGCATACTCAATCAACTATAAAGACTCTATTAACTTAAACTACAACGGCAAAAAGATTCACCGCCAATATGTTAATTGGGTATCAAACCTAATACGCCATATAGATGCTGAAATGATTTAGCGGCGCGTTAACCTGCTTTACATATTATAAAAATCGCTAAATATGAATAATAAAAGTGGAGAAGTTACCTATAGCTTCTCCATTTTTTAGTTGAGATTTAAACAATAATAATCACTTCAAAAATATTAATAATTTTCAAACAGTTACAAGTCAAAAAAGCACCAAACCTAACACTATTAGTAAAAGTACTCTCCCGTATTTTCACTCTTTAATGAATGAGTAATTTTTTACTTATCCCCCTTCGTAAAAACATATTTTATATCTTGCTATAACGCAGTTTCGCTCATATAGTCAGCAAATTATCACACCTTTATTTTGAACATCTTTGTTTATGAAATCTTCTGCTCCTGCTAGTGATTTTGGGACCTTATTAGGTTATGCACCTGGTAATGTTGCTGTGTACTCATCTGATTATGATACGGCTGACGAAAGCATTTATCCTAATCGTAGCGCCTATCGTAGTTACCTTGATGGCATTTACATGGGCTATAAATGGCAATGCGTTGAATTTGCACGTCGATGGATGTATCTCAACCATAGCTATATTTTTGATGATATTGCTATGGCTTACGATATTTTTGAGCTGCGTTCGGTGCGCGATGTAAATAGCCAAAACAGATTGCCACTAAACGCGTTTAAAAATGGTGCAAAACATCATCCTCAAGTAGGTAGCTTACTTATATGGGAGGAAGGCGGCGAGTTTGAAGAAACAGGCCATGTTGCTGTCGTTGTTGAAGTGCATAAAGATAAAATACGTCTTGCTGAGCAAAATGTAGGACATCAAATATGGCCAAAAGATCAAAGCTGGTGTCGTGAGCTAAAAGCAAAAGTAACTAAAGATGGCGACTATTGGATTGAGTGCTCTTACAGCGACGCCACTATTTTAGGCTGGATGACACAAACTGATGAAACAGAATATGCTGAGCCAACGTCTGAGCTAAACACTGATTTATTTATTATAGAAGCCCATAAAGCAGTAGATACAGGCCAAGCAAACAAGTCATGGTTAAATATTGCGAATGACGATGAAGCTGCCTACGTAGAAATGATGCAAGGCCATAAACTTACATCAGTAGCTGAGGATCAACATAATTACTTTGCGATATCTCAAACGGCGCAGCAAAGCATTGAGCATGCAACAAATGAGCTGCATGGCTTATTTATGCATGCAACCGACTATGTACTGCAGCACCCTGAGTTATTAAAAAAGTTTAATTTACCCGATGTTGTGATTAATAAAATTCGCCAATCGTGGGATAACCGCTTAAACCAATTAATTACCAGTCGGTTTGACTTTGCTTTAACAGCAGCAGGTTTAAAAGTTTACGAATACAATTGCGATTCGGCATCGTGTTACATGGAAAGCGGCAAAGTTCAGGGTAAATGGGCAAAACACTTTGGTGTTAAAACAGGTGTAGATGCAGGCCAAAATTTATTTAAAGATCTCGTAAAAGCATGGCGTAAAAGTGAGGTGAAAGGTCTTGTTCATATTCTGCAAGATGATGAACCAGAAGAGCATTACCACGCATTATTTATGAAAGAAGCTATTGAAGCCGCAGGCTTTGAGTGTAAGTTAGTAATTGGCTTAAGCACACTTCGCTGGAATGAATCAGGCAACATAGTAGATGCAGATGGCGCACAACTGAATTACGTGTGGAAAACGTGGTCGTGGGAAACCGCACTTGATCAAATTCGTGAAGAATGTGAAGCCGACCAATCATTAGGTGATAACTTTGAACCACAATTCAAAATTGGTGAAACGCCACGCTTAGTCGATGTACTGCTGCGTAAAAACGTGATGGTATTTGAACCGCTGTGGACATTGATCCCAAGTAACAAGGCTATTTTACCAATACTGTGGAGCTTATTCCCTAATCATAAATATTTACTTAATACCGCGTTTGAGCTTAACGACGAGTTATTACAAACCGGTTATGTAGTTAAACCAATAGTAGGACGTTGTGGTGCTAATATTCAACTTGTTGATAAACAGCAGCAAGTTATAGAAAAAACAATGGGGCACTTTGCCGAGCAAGACCAAATATACCAACAACTATTTGCACTGCCTAAAGTAGATGACTACTTTGTACAAATATGTAGTTTTACAGCCGCCGGAAAATACTCTGGTGGTGGCGTACGTGTTGATAAAAGCATGATCATAAACGGCCATAGCGATTGTATGGCACTGCGTATTAAATAAATAATACTAAGCCCGCAATTTTGCTGCGGGCTTAAGTTTGTGTAGACCCCCTTCCCTCTTTTAAGTTTTATAGCTATCTCAAGCGAGTTACTCCTGATAGAGTAAATTTATTAAACACCACAAACTAAGGTATTTCATGGCGAATCAATTTAATGTACTTGGCACACGTTTAAAACTATGTTGCGGTAATGGTGGCTACACACGTGAAGGATTTTGTTATGTACCAGAATCAGATCTTGGCAATCACAGTGTGTGTGCAATTATGACTGACGAGTTTTTACAATTTTCAAAATCACAAGGTAACGACTTAATAAGCCCAAACCCTCTTTACGATTTTGAAGGTTTAAAAGCCGGTGATAAATGGTGCTTGTGTGCAGTAAGATGGCTTCATGCTATTTCAGCAAACGTTGCGCCACCAGTGGTACTTGAAGCCACAAATAAAAAATCATTAGAAATAGTGCCGCTCGATGTTTTAAAAGCGCACGAATATATAGCCAAAGTTTAAATACACTTAAGCGTTATTAAATTAAAGTCTGCAGATTTTACAAATGTATGCAGGCTTTTCAAAAATCCAATCCCCCCTCCAGCCTCTGAAATCTTAAATAAAAACATAACCACATGTTTTTAAATCACTTTTAAAAACAATCAGCTTACGGCATAACAGTTGCTTCACTAAGTTTAAGTCATGCTCATAACGCAACATATTATATGAGCAACACATTACTTAAGTAGGAGAAATTATGAGTAACAATAACGAATCAAACAAAACAACTAAATTTACCGCGCCAGGTATGAGTGACGAATCAGCTCAAAAAACAATAGCTACGCTAGATAACCGCATGGTTGCATTGATAGATTTACAGCTTACTTTAAAGCATATTCACTGGAACGTAGTGGGACCTAACTTTATTGGCGTACACGAAATGATAGACCCACAAGTAGACATTGTGCGCGAAATGACAGATACAATTGCAGAGCGAATTGCGACTCTTGGTGGAGTGCCTGTTGGTACGCCTAAATCAATTGTAGATCGTCGTACATGGAACGAATACTCAGTAGGTAAAGGGTTAGTAACCGAGCATTTAGCCGCACTTGATAAAGTATACAACGGCGTTAATGGCGATCACCGCAAAGCAATTGAGACTCTTTCTGAATTAGATCCGGTGTCTGAAGATATGATCACCAGCCAACTAGCTGACCTAGAGCAATTTCAGTGGTTTATTAGAGCCCATTTAGAATCATCTACAGGCGAGTTAAAAAGCTAATATATTTAATCTAAGAAAGCCCAGCATTAATATGCTGGGCTTTTTTTTGCGTAAAAATCACTCTATTTATAATCATATATAGATATGTATCAGTAAGCTCTAATACAAAACCCATATAAAAACAATAGAAAATTGGTATTACCAAAACAAATAACCAAAATAAAATTGAATGATTTTATACTCCTTACTATTTCGCAAATTTATAAGCCATACCCAACCTTTTATGAACATCTTATTATTTTAACATCACTTAAAAAACA
>NZ_PJAV01000152.1:0-32238 GCF_002836695.1 Pseudoalteromonas sp. 78C3 | reverse complement strand
AATAAGATCAGATAATTTAGGTTGGTGTTTATCGCCAGCAAGAGACTCTGCTATTTCATTTAATTTAAGAGCGGCAGTTTCAGCACCATATAATGACGATAAAACACGTGCAGCAGCGTCTTTTTTACCAGCCATAATTAGGTATCGCGGGCTTTCGGGGATAAAAAATAAAGCGATTAGAAACAAGCATGCAGGTAATAATTCAACCCAAAACATCCAACGCCATGTTTCAAAGTCGAGCCAAAATATAGCCGTAGAGCCACCAGCTGTGTTGGCTAAAAAATAGTTACTCACAAATGCGCTAAATAAACCAAATATAATAGCCACTTGTTGCAGTGTAGAGAGCGTGCCTCTGTATCGTGCGGGGGCAATTTCGCTAATATAAGCTGGGGTCATAACCGATGCAGCCCCTACCGCTAAGCCGCCTAAAATTCGATAAATCACAAATTCAAACGATGTGACTGACACACCCGAACCCCAAGCACTTATAATAAATAAGGCTGCAGCAAAAAGTAAAATTGGACGTCGTCCAAATTTATCAGCCAATCGACCTGCGCAAAACGCACCAATGGCACAACCAATTAGCATGCTTGATACGTTAAATCCCGTACCCGCACTACTGGAGCCAAACGCTGTTTGGAGTCCATCAACCGTGCCGTTAATTACGCCGCTGTCAAAACCAAATAAAAACCCGCCAATGGTCGCAACAAAGCAAACCAGTACTATTAAAAGTACATTTTCTTTCTCGTTCATAAGTATCCATATTGTGTGTTGTTGTTATTTTATATAGATTTTGAAGCTCAAAAGTGTGTGCGTTATTTAGTTATTTTTATTGGTTGAGCTTGATTCTCTTTCTATTAATTCAAAATCTAAAATATGTCTTAAGTCTAAGCTTTTTACATTGCTTAAATCGTTATACTGACCCGATGCAAGTAAAGTAATGGCAAGCTCAGCCATTTCATTAATGGGCTGTTTTACCGTAGAAATATTTGGCCACACTATGGTTGCAAGTTGCGTGTCATCAAAGCCAACAACCGACAGTTCGCTTGGAATATTAATACCTTGTTTTTGAGCTATTGAGATTACAGCGGCTGCCATGTCATCGTTAGCTGCAAAAATAGCTGTAGGCTTATCATCAAGTGAAAGTAATTTTATTGCCGCTTCCATGCCCGATTGATAAGTAAAACTGCCCTGCTCTATATACTCAGGTGGCGTTATTATTTTATTAGAGCGCAGTGCATCTAAATAACCTTGGTAACGCAAACGGCTAACACCTTGTTTAGTGTCGCCAATAATATGTGCAATTTTGCTATGCCCTTGATTTATTAAATGCTCTGTAACATCAAACGCTGCTTGGTAATCGTCCATGCATATATAAGGGGAGCGGTTTAATTTTGTATCTGGCGTTATTCTTACAAATGGTACTTGTGCTTTAGTAAGCACATCTAAAACCTGTTCGTTGTCGCACATAGGAGGCAGTAAAATCATGCCATCAACCTGTGTAACATCAATAAGTTGCTTTACCGATTCAATTGTTTTGTCAATATCGCTATGCGCTTCGTCAACAACTAGGTGGTAGCCCAGTGCGCGGCATTTTTTAAGCGCTGCCAATAAAAATTGGCTTATGTAAGAGTCACTTGGGTTATCGTATAAAAGCCCTAAAAAGAATGACTTAGTACTAGCAAGGCGCCTAGCAGACACATTTGGCCTGTAATTTAATTGCTCAACAACAGCCATTACTTTTTCGCGGGTTTTGTCGCTTACTTTTTTGTCTTGGTTGAGCACGCGCGAAACTGTCATCATTGATACACCAGCCTGCTCGGCTACATCTTGTATTCTTGCTCTTTTAGGATCGGCCATTACTGTTATTACCTACTCACAATCAGTGGATTGTTATAATTAACTTTCTTAATTTTCATTATACATAATTGTAAAGCTTGATATTGTTTACAGCGCGTTTTAAATGATTACTTATTGACAAAGTCTTATACTACACTGAAAATGTTAGCGCTAACAACAAATTTATAATATTCACACCCACTAATATAAAAAACTTAAAAAGGCCTATATTATGAGCATGCTGCAAAACCCAATTCTAAGAGGCTTTAACCCAGACCCAAACATTGTCAGAGTTAATAACGACTACTACATAGCCACCTCAACTTTTGAATGGTTTGGCGGTGTGCAAATTCACCACTCTACCGATTTAGTAAATTGGCGAGTTATAGGTCAAGCGCTTAATACCGTAGAGCAACTTGATATGCGAGGAGTGCCCGACTCTTGCGGTGTATGGGCACCGCAACTTAGCTACAACAATGGGCGTTTTTATTTGGTGTATACCAATGTAAAAAGCTTTGATGGCCCATGGAAAGACACGCCAAACTATTTTGTATCAACCACTGATATTACCGGTAACTGGTCACAAGCGACTTACTTAAATTCTAGCGGTTTTGATCCGTCTATTTTTCACGATGATGACGGTAAAAGTTATTTGCTAAACATGCTGGTTGATCACCGCAACAACGCACTATTTGGTGGCATAGTAATGCAAGAGCTTTGCCTAAAAACCAATAAATTAATAGGCGATGTTAAACCTATATTTTCAGGCACAAAACTTGGTTGCACTGAAGGCCCACATATTTTAAAACGCGGCGATTACTACTATTTAATTACCGCTGAAGGTGGCACTGGGTATGAACACTGCATTAGTGTTGCGCGCTCTAAAAACGTATTTGGCCCTTACCAAGTACACCCGCACAACCCCGTAATAACAGCAGTACATGAGCCGAGTAATGCGCTGCAAAAATGTGGCCATGGGGATTTTTTTCAAACGCAAAACGGTGATTGGTACACGGTATTTTTAACATCAAGGCCACTGTCTGAGCGTGGCCGCTGCATTACAGGCCGTGAAACAGGGATTGAGCAAATAATCTGGAGAGACGATGGCTGGCCTTATGCAAAACACACAAATAAAGCCCCGAGAATACACGTACCCGTTGAAGGTTTAACGCTAAATCCACAGTCGCAATCCTCAACACATATTGATTTTAGTAACGATGATCTGACTGTTGATTTTCAGTCATTGCGTATACCTATGTGCAAAAATTGGGTCTATAAAAATACTCAAAAAGCATCGCTCACCCTAGTGGGAAAAGAGTCTTTAAGCTCATTGCATCAGCAAAGTTTTATTGCCAGGCGTGTACAGGCTCATCATACTGTTAGCAGCACATGCGTTGATTTTGCGCCGAGCAGTTTTCAGCAAATGGCGGGGCTAGTATGTTATTACAACACCGCGCATTACTACTATTTGCATATAAGCGGCGGCGATGTAGGCGATGAAACCACACCGCGTTATTTAAATATAATAAGCTGCGATAAATACCAAACAAGTACGCCTGTTGCACCGCTTTTGCTTAAAACAAACAAACCTGTTTACTTAAAAGCTGATTTTAATGGCGCTCAGCTGCAGTTTTATTATGCTACCGAGAAAAACTGCTGGATAAAGTTTGGTCCAGTGCTCGATGGCAGTATTTTATCTGATGATTACGTGCAGCAATCACCACAAGGGTATCGCCCGTGTTTTACCGGTGCTTTTGTTGGTATGGCCTGCCAAGACTTATCGGGACAAAATAAAGAAGCTCACTATTCATTTTTTAATTATGACGAACCTAGCGGCGAATAAGTCGCCGCCAGTTAAGTCTATTAGTTGATTTAGAGCTGATATAAAACCATTTAAAAGCTTTTAAAAGCTCTTTTAAAGTTCTATTAAAACAGGGCTTTAATACGCTCCATTTGCGATTGTAAAAGTAAACTTTGAGAGTGGCTCATAATGTCACTCTCTCGTTTGTTTTCGCTCAGTAAGCGCCCTACTTCTTGCGCTTCAAAGCTATAACCTTGTGACTGCCTGCCATCTTCAAAATGCTCAATTAAGTCATCAAGCTCATACAAAGAGCACTCATAAGCCCTAAATGCATCGGGTATTTTTATATAGCCTTTGTCGCCAATAATATACGCGCCATTCCCTAACCGGCATTGAAATGACGTTGCTAAGCTCACCATTACATCACCACAATTAGCAGTAATAAGTACATCGTCTTCCACGCCTTTGTAGCGAATATTTGCTCTTACGTATAAGTTTTCAAGGTCGTTATTTAAAAAGTAATTGGCAATTGCAAGCGGATAAATTCCCATATCAAGTAAACAACCGCCCGCTAAATCTGGGTTGTATTCACGCCCATCGGGATTAAAAGGCACAGGGTAGCCAAAGTCAGCTTTAACATGTTTAATAGTGCCAATTCGCCCTTGCTCTACCCATTGTTTTGCTTTTTGTATTGCAGGTAAAAAGTACGTCCACATGGCTTCCATTAAAAATACGTCGTGCTTTTTAGCCAGTAAACACAACTGCTTGCACTCTTCAGCCGAAACCGTAATGGGCTTTTCGCACAATACATGCTTACCTGCTTTAATAGCATCGCTGGCATTTTTAAAGTGAAAGTTATGCGGGGTCGCAATGTAAACTACATCAACGTTTTTATCGTCAAATAATGCCTGATACCCTTCGTAGGCATTGGCCGCACTATACTTGCTCGCAAAAGCGCTTGCATCTTCCCCATTTCTTGCTGCAACTGCGTACGCAACACTATTATTTGTATGTGCTAAGTCTTCACAAAATTGTGCAGCAATTCGGCCACAACCAACAATACCCCAGTTTATTTTTTTCATAGTGTTTCCTTATGATCTTAAAAAGAAATTTAAGTGAACTCCAACAACCAAGCAATAAACTTGCAAATTAATTGTTAAACATAGTTTAAAACTAGCTTGACTTAACAATATCAAATCATTAATGTTAGCGCTAACACTAAAACAACATTAAGTATCACATTTATGTTCCTTGGTATCGATTTAGGCACTTCAGGTGTAAAAGTAATTATTTTAGACGAGCAAGACCAATTGCTTGCTCAAGCAAGTGGATCTTTAAGCGTTTCACGCCCAGCACCACTTTTTTCTGAGCAAAACCCTACAGATTGGTGGCTTGCTACATGTAGTGCAATTGATGAGCTTAAAAATACTCACCCTGCATTACTAAAATCGGTAAAGGCTGTGGGCCTTTCTGGGCAAATGCATGGCGCTACGCTGCTTGATAAAAACAATAACATTATTCGCCCAGCCATTTTATGGAACGACGGGCGCAGTGCAGCACAATGTGTAGAGCTTGAAAAACGCGAACCAAATTCTCGTAATATTACCGGCAACATAGCAATGCCTGGTTTTACTGCACCTAAATTGGTTTGGTTAAAAGAGTTTGAACCAGAAAACTTTGCAAAAGTAGCCAAAGTATTATTACCAAAAGACTACCTACGCTTTTTAATGACCGGTGATTTTGCATCAGACATGTCTGACTCAGCAGGCACACTGTGGCTAGACGTAGAAAAAAGAGCATGGTCGCAAAAAATGCTTAGCGCTTGCGACTTAACAGAGCAGCACATGCCTACCCTTTTTGAGGGCACACAAATTACTGGCAAATTAACAGCCCAAGTTGCTGCTAAATGGGGTATGGAACAAGTACCTGTTGTTGCTGGTGGTGGCGATAATGCCGCAGGCGCTGCCGGTGTTGGCGTAGTAAGGCCTAAACAAGCGTTTTTGTCATTAGGTACTTCGGGCGTTTACTTTGTTGCTAACGATAAATACCTGCCTAACCCAGAAGGTGCTGTACATACTTTTTGTCATTGCATTGAAAACACCTGGCACCAAATGTCAGTGGTGTTAAGCGCAGCAAGCTGTTTAACCTGGGTCACTAAATTAACCGGTTTTAAAAACGAAAGCGCATTGCTTGAACAAGTAAGTAAATGCGATTTTAGCAAACCAAGCTCAGTCATATTTTTACCTTATTTAACTGGCGAGCGTACGCCGCATAATAACCCCGATGCCAAAGGCGTATTTTTTGGTTTAGACAGCGACACCGATGCAGCAGCTCTTGGCCGCGCAGTACTCGAGGGCGTTGCTTTTGCCTTTGCCGATGGCCAACAAGTACTGTTTGATGCCGGCGCACAAATTGACGATGTAACCGTTATTGGTGGTGGCGCTAAAAGCCCACTGTGGGGAAAAATCATCGCAAGTGTACTCAACCGCCCCCTAATTTACCGAGAAGGTTCAGAAGTTGGCCCCGCATTTGGCGCAGCAAGACTTGCCCGAATAGCAGTAACACAACTCCCTGCACAACAAGTGTGTGTTAACGGCAAGGTAACGCAAACAATTGAGCCAGACCCAGTCATGCAAAACTTTTACGCACAGCAATACACAACATACAAAGCACTTTACCAAAGTGTAAAAACATACTTTTAATACACTATTATAAAATTAATGGAGCACATTATGAGCGAACAATTTTTTACAAACGTTGAAAAAATTAAATTTGAGGGTGAAAACTCTAAAAACCCATTTGCATTTCGTTATTACGACGAAAACCAAGTAGTGCTTGGCAAAACAATGAAAGAACATTTACGTTTTGCAGCCTGTTACTGGCATAACTTTTGTTCTACAGGGTTTGATATTTTTGGTGAAGGTACGTTTGACCGTCCTTGGATCCAACCTGTAGGCAATCAATTAGAACTTGCTGAACAAAAAGTAAAAGTAGCCTTTGAATTTTATGAAAAATTAGGCGTTCCTTACTTTTGTTTTCATGATGTTGATATTGCCCCTGAAGGCAAAACACTACAAGAAAGCCACGATAACGTAACGCACATAGCTAACATTATCGAAAAAGAAATGCAGCGCACAGGTGTAAAACTACTGTGGGGTACTGCTAACTTATTCTCAAATCAGCGTTTTTGTGCCGGTGGTGCAACAAACCCTAATCCTAATACGTATGCATATGCAGCAGCACAAGTTAAACATGCAATGGAAATTACGCATCGTTTAGGCGGCGAAAACTACGTACTTTGGGGTGGTCGTGAAGGTTACGACACGCTACTAAATACAGACCTTGCACAAGAAAGCGAACAGTACGCACGCTTTTTGAAAATGGTTGTAGAGCACAAGAAAAAAATTGGTTTTAAAGGCACATTATTAATTGAGCCAAAACCACAAGAGCCAACTAAGCACCAGTACGATTACGATACAGCAACGGTTGCAGGCTTTTTATACAAGCACGGCTTACAAGACGAAATTAAAGTAAACATTGAAGCAAACCACGCAACACTTGCGGGTCATAGCTTCCACCACGAAATTGCAGTTGCTTGCGCAGAAGGCATTATGGGTAGTATTGATGCTAACCGTGGCGACATGCAAAACGGTTGGGATACTGACCAATTTCCTAACGACGTAGCTGAGTGCACACTTGTTGTTTACGAAATTTTAAAAATGGGTGGTTTTACAACGGGCGGCTTTAACTTTGACACTAAACTTCGTCGTCAATCGTGTGAGCGTGATGACTTATTCATTGGTCACATTGGCGGTATGGATACGATGGCTAAAGCATTACTCAATGCAGCAGCAATGATTGAAGGCGGCGAGCTGACTGATTTTGTTGAAAAACGTTACGCTGGTTGGAAAGAAGACCTAGGTCAAAGCATTCTAAATGGTGAGCAATCGCTTGAGAGCCTTTCAGCGTTAGTACACGAGAACAACATCGATCCTAAGCAAGTTTCTGGTCGCCAAGAACTGCTTGAGAATATTGTTAACCGCTACGTATAAGGACATCGCCTCGGTTATAAAGCCGAGGCGTACATCATTATGAACTTGTTAGAACAACTCAAAAAAGTAACCACGGTCGTTGCCGACAGTGGCGATGTAGAGTCAATCAAAGCCCTACAACCGGTTGATGCAACAACCAATCCTTCGTTAATTTTACAAGCTGCAAAATTACCTCAGTATAAACATTTAATTGAAGACGCTATAAATAAAGCTGGCAACGACGTTGACGCTATTTGCGACCAACTTATTGTTAACTTTGGCTGTGAAATACTAAAGGTAATACCTGGGCGTATATCAAGCGAAGTAGATGCGCGTTTATCGTTTGACACCAAAGCAAGTATTGCCAAAGGGCGTAAGCTTATTTCGCTTTACGAGCAAGCGGGTATTTCAAAAGACCGCGTACTTATTAAACTTGCTTCAACATGGGAAGGCATTAAAGCCGCCGAACAGTTAGAAAAAGAAGGTATTAAGTGTAACTTAACCCTGCTTTTTTCGATGGCTCAAGCCATTGCATGCGCACAAGCTAACGTAACGCTTATATCTCCGTTTGTTGGTCGTATTCTTGATTGGTACAAAGCCCGCGATAATAAAGAATACACCCCAAGCGAAGATCCTGGTGTGCAGTCGGTTACAGGTATTTATCAGTACTATAAAAAGTACGATTATAAAACCGTGGTAATGGGCGCAAGCTTTAGAAACATTCAGGAAATAATCGAACTTGCTGGCTGCGATTTACTGACTATCTCGCCATCATTACTCAATGATTTACAAAGCCAAGAAGGTGAACTGGTTACAAAGCTTGACGCTGCAAACATTGCCAAAGCACCGCAAAGCGACATAACCCCACTCACCCACGAGCAATTTTTATGGCAGCACAACGAAGATCCAATGGCCAGCGAAAAGCTCGGTGAAGGTATTCGTAACTTTGCCAAAGATCAGCGTATTTTGGCTAAATTGGTTGAAGACTTACTAAACTAATTTCCCTCAAGCCTGCTACATAACGTGCGGGCTTTTTTAATTTTATTTGAGGTAATACATGACTCAACTTTCTTCTCGTGCGCCTTTTGCTAATGCTATTCGCGCACTTAGCATGGATGCGGTACAGCAAGCAAATTCAGGGCATCCGGGCGCACCTATGGGTATGGCCGATATAGCCGAAGTACTGTGGAACGATTTTTTAAACCATAATCCAAACGATCCAAATTGGGCAAACCGAGACCGCTTTGTACTCAGTAACGGTCACGGATCTATGCTTATTTATTCTTTATTGCATTTAAGCGGGTACGAACTACCACTAAGCGAGCTTAAACAATTTAGACAAATGCATTCAAAAACCCCAGGACACCCTGAATACGGTTATACCCCAGGTGTTGAAACAACAACAGGCCCGCTTGGCGCAGGTTTATCAAACGCTGTAGGTATGGCCATTGCCGAAAAAGCCCTAGCAGCGCAATTTAACAAAGAGAGTTTTGATATTGTTGATCATTACACTTACTGTTTTATGGGCGATGGCTGTTTAATGGAAGGTATATCGCACGAAGCATGTTCGCTTGCAGGCACATTAGGGCTGGGTAAACTTATTGCTTTTTGGGACGATAACGGCATATCTATCGACGGACACGTTGATGGCTGGTTTACCGACGACACCGCTAAACGCTTTGACGCTTACGGCTGGCATGTAATAAAAGATATAGACGGCCATGACCCAGAGCAAATTGCCAGCGCCATTGCACAAGCAAAACAAGTGAGCGACAAACCTACTCTACTTTGTTGTAAAACCGTGATTGGTTTTGGCTCGCCAAATAAATCAGGCTCGCACGACTGCCATGGCTCGCCATTAGGTAATGACGAAATAACTGCGGCGCGCAAATTTTTAAACCTCCCAAATGAAGCATTTAGTATCAGTGATGATATTTACGCCCATTGGGACGCTAAACAAAGCGGTGATAAAAAACAAAAACAATGGCAGCAACTGTTTAGCGACTACACCAAAAGCCACCCAGAGCTTGCCAAAGAATTTGAACGCCGCGTAATTAAACGCACCCTGCCTGAAATTTTTGAAGCTATTGCAAACAACTACATTGCACAGTGCAACAAAGACGCTGCCAACATTGCAAGCCGAAAAGCCTCGCAAAACACTATTGAAGCCTTTGCCCCGCATTTACCAGAGTTATTGGGTGGCTCTGCCGATTTAGCTGGTTCTAATTTAACGCTGTGGTCTGGCTCTAAAGGCATAAGCGCAGATGACGCCAGCGGTAATTACCTGTTTTATGGCGTGCGCGAGTTTGGTATGAGCGGCATTATGAATGGCATATCACTGCACAGTGGTTTTATTAATTACGGCGCTACATTTTTAATGTTTATGGAATATGCCCGTAACGCAGTCAGAATGTCGGCACTTATGGGTATTCAAAATATATTTGTGTATACCCACGACTCTATAGGCCAAGGTGAAGACGGTCCAACTCACCAACCTATTGAGCAACTAGCCAACCTACGTATGACCCCAAACCTAGTCACATGGCGCCCATGTGACGCAGTAGAAACCGCAGTATCGTGGAAAAACGCGATACAAAATCAGCAGCAACCTACTGCGCTTATTTTTAGTCGCCAAGGGCTCAACCACCAGCCCCGTAGTGCTCAGCAAATTAGCGATATAGAAAAAGGCGGCTATATTCTTAGCGAAAGCAATAAAGCACCTGAGCTTATTTTAATTGCAACGGGTTCTGAAGTTGATTTAGCAATGAAAGCCGCAAAAGAGCTGACAGCACAAGGTGTTGCAGTGCGTGTGGTATCAATGCCAAGCACCACATTGTTTGACCTGCAATCAGATGATTACAAGCAAAGTGTATTGCCAAACTCGGTAGCAAACCGTATTGCAATTGAAACATCACACCAAGATTACTGGCTAAAATATGTAGGCTTACAAGGCAAAGTAATTGGTATGAGCACTTTTGGTGAGTCGGCGCCAGGTAACGTGTTATTAGAGCATTTTGGCTTTACCACCAAAAATGTAGTGAGCACCGCGCAGGCGTTAATTAAAGCCAACGCTTAATATATTTAGTACGCGTAATGCGCTAAATAATCCAAACTTTATCCAATTAATGCGCTAAGCCTCCCAAAGCTCGGCGCATTTTTACAATTAACCAACAAAGGTGAACTATGAAATACTTACTATTAATTATGCTTTTTAGTGCAAGTACTAGTTTTAACGCATGGGCAAATGACGAGCAAAATGATGAACTAATGCTAACGATTTTTTTAAAACACGACCAATCAAAAAACCTCTCTGAAATAAAAGAAATACTAAACAACGCTAACTTTTACAAACACTTCCCGCCAGAGGGCGCAACAGTAGAATCTTGGAAAGTAATGATGGGCATAGGGCAAGTTGTTACCTTGCGCTTTCCGGCAGCGTTATTACCAAAAGTAAATTTATCGATTGAACGTTATGGTTGGAAAGCCTACAGCACTGAGTTTTATCCAACATACGATCTGTACCCAATCGTAAAAGAAGAAATTAAAAAAGCTAGAACGAACAATTAAAAGAGTAACCAACATGACAACTTCAATTGTTCAATACACACTAAGTAATGAAGCAAACGACACTATTTCTATTATTAACTACGGTGCCCGGCTTACCAGCTGGGTTACCCATGTTGATAATAAAAAACGAAATATTATACTTGGCTATTCTAATATTAATGACTATTTAAACGACACGTTTTACTTAGGCGCTGTAGCCGGTCCTTATGCAAACAGGCTAAGTAACGCCCAAATAAACATTGATGATAAAGCCTATGCACTTAATAAAAACGAAGGAGTAAACCAACTTCACGGCGGCCAAAAAGCATTAAGCGACTTATTTTGGCAGCTCGATTATCATCAAAAAAATGCGCTAAGTTTAAGTATTACTCTACCCGATGGATACAACGGCTACCCCGGTAAAACTATATTTAACGTGCTGTATACCTTTACCACTAACAGTAAAAACCAAAGTAATCTTGATATTAAATTTACGATTACCAGTAATAAAAAAACCATTGCAGGGCCAACAGCGCACCCATATTTTAATTTAAATGGCATTACTAACAGCGCACAAGGGCATACATTAAAACTGGCTGCCGCGCATTATACCCCCGTAGATACAAACGCCATTCCCACAGGTTTAATAGCCCCAGTAGCAAATACCACTTTTGACTACACAAATGCGCGGGTGCTTAATAAAACCGATAAACTCGATCATAACTTTGTAACCGAGCAAGTACTTAATCTGCAAGCCAATAAGCAACACGCGACGCTTACAAGCGCCGATGAAAAAGTAATGCTGAGTGTGCTTTCTAACTACCCTGCTATTCAGGTTTATACTGGGCAGCATTTAAAAAATCCGTTTAACCAATTTGACGGTATTTGCTTAGAGCCGCAATTTTGCCCCGACAGCCCTAATAACCCACACTTCCCATTTAGCTATTTAACACCACAAGTACCTTTGCAAACGCATATTAGTTACTGCTTAACTAAAACCAATAAAAAATAGCTATTTTATAAACCAAAAAAGGATCGCTATTAAGCGATCCTTTGCGGGAGGTTAAATGTTTAGTCCGATTATAAATCGCTTACAAAGCTTTTAAGTTTTAACTCACGGTCAATTAATAATGGGTAATCGGTGCGCCCTTGCATTGGCCAATCGTTGCGCCAAGTACGTGCATCGCTTATACCCCAAAAAGTAACACGGCTTACTTTATCGTCATGCTTTTTAAGTATGTTAAACACGGCTTTGTACCGCTCGCCTAACTGGTTGTTTACTTCACTCGGTAAACCATCTGGGTATGGGTTAAAGCGCTCTTGCAGCGCAATATCTAACGAAATATCAGCCCCTTGTTCTTCACCCTCAGGGAATGGTAATACCGAAATATCAAGCTCGGTTATCATCACATCAATACCCGTTGCAGCGTATGCCACAATAGAGTCTTCCATTAACGAAAGCTCTGGGTTATCAAGCGAATAATGCGCTTGCATACCAATACCATCTATTTCAATGCCTTTGCTTTGTAAATTTTTAATAAGCGCAATTGCACCGGCTCTTTTTTCTGGCTTATATAAGTTGTAATCGTTGTAGTATAGCTTGGCATTAGGCGCTGCCTGCTTAGCGTATTTAAACGCATATTCTATAAAGTCGTCACCAATAATGGTGCTCCATTTAGATTCACGCAGTGTGCCGTCTTCGTTAAGTGCTTCGTTTACCACGTCCCATGCAAAAATGCGGTTTTTATAACGCCCTGCAACAGCATTAATATGGTTTTGCATGCGCTTAAGTAATGCATCGCGGGTTAGCGGCTCGCCTTGTTCGTCTTCAAAAACCCAGTCAGGAGTTTGCGAATGCCACACTAATGTGTGCCCAACTAATTCTTGGTTGTTCTCTTGTGCGTACTGAACTAACGCATCAGCGGCTTCAAAATCATAAGTTTGAGGCTCTGGGTGTATACGCTCCCACTTCATTGAGTTCTCTGGCGTAAAGGTATTAAATTGCGCTTTAGCTACGTTTAAATCTTCAGGCAAAGCCCCTAATATTTGGTCGCGGCTAATCGCTGTGCCAATTTTAAAGTGGTCTTTAAATTGCGCTTTAAGCGTTAATTTCTCCGGCGCTTTTTGCGATTTTAATGTCGGTTTACTTTGCTCTGCTGAGTCATTACAGCCAAGTGCAAGGCTCGACATTCCTAATAAAATAGCAATCGTAAGTTTATTTTTATGCATGATGTACCTGTTGTGTGTTTTTTAGTGTGCAAGGTAAACTTAACACCATATAGTCCTTTTGACAACAACGTTTTATTAAAATAGACTGAACAAAAATAACACAGTACATATTCCTTAATCACACACTTTACTAGCAACAAAATTAGCAAGGATACACATGAAAAAAATAACAATAAAACGGCTTCTGTTAATTAGCGCATTTTTCGCCTCATTTATATTCAGCGCCCTAATTCGCGCAGAGCAAACCAGCACTCACGTGCCTATCTGGCATAAATTAAGCTTAACCCTTGAAGGCCCGCACACCAGCGAGCTTGCCACGCCTAACCCCTTTACCGACTACCGCTTAGATGCCACATTTACCAGCCCCACTAATAAGCAATATACAGTACCTGGATATTATGCAGCCGATGCAAACACTGCTCAAACACATGCAACAGCAGGCAACAAATGGCAGGTTTTGTTTTCGCCCAACGAGCTTGGCAAATGGCGCTATACACTCTCATTTGTTAAAGGCAGTAATATCGCAAGCGTGCCATTAAATACTGTTACAAATGAGCAATCAGCCGGATTTTTTGATAAACAAACAGGCGAGTTTAATGTTACCGCCGCCACTAAATCATCCAGCAGTAAAGACTTTAAAAGCAAAGGTAAGCTTGAATACGTTAATAAACCCTATTTGCAGTTTAATGGCTCAAAAGAGTACTTTTTAAAAGCCGGTGCTAACAGCCCCGAAGTGCTGCTTGGCTTTTCAGGGTTTGATGCCACTCCCACAAAGCGTAACTACCAAGCGCACATAAAGCATTGGCAAAATAGCGACCCTACATGGCAAACAACCAATACAGAGACTGATAATAGTAGTCATCAATCTTCTAAAGGCATTATTGGGCTAATAAATTATTTAGCGTCGCTTAACATTAACGCGTATTACTTTTTAACCATGAACGCCTACGGCGATGGCGACCAAGTTTGGCCATGGCTTAGCAAAACCCAAACCACACGCTACGATGTATCTAAATTAGCTCAGTGGGATATTGTATTTAGCCACATGCAGCAAAAAGGCATAATGACTCACTTTGTAATGAGCGAAACCGAAAACGAATCACTGTTTGAATGGAACGAAAGCCACCTTAAAAACGACTTTGCTGTTAGTCGTAAAATTTACTATCGCGAGTTATTTGCCCGCTTTGGCTATCATTTAGCAACCACGTGGAATATAGGCGAAGAAAACGGCTGGCAAGATCCAAGCGGCGATGATAAACAACAAAAAGCTAATACCACAAAACAAAGAAAGCAATTTGCCGATTACTTTCAATCACTCACCTACTATCCTGAGCATATTGTTGTACACAATGGCCCGTCGCTCGACTACCATATTTACGATAAACCAAACGACAACATTTTGGGCTACCCCGCCTACACCGGGGCAAGCTTACAAGGTGAACTTAAAACCAACACCACTTACAGCGATGTTTTAAAGTACCGCCAGCTTACTCAAAACATTCCTCACCCGTGGGTGATCACCATGGACGAAGCCTATATTTATGAGTATGCAAACAATGTAGATACGTGGCGTAAAAGCAATGTGTGGGCCACATTTATGGCAGGTGGCGCAGGTATTGAGTTTTATTTAGGCGGTGGCGGCGACCTTGTTGAACAAGATTTAACGCCTTACAAAGATTACTATTTAGCGATGACCAACGCCGTTGCGTTTTTTCAAAAATACGTGCCTTTTACAAAGCTTACACCCACCCCAGAGCTCACAAAAACAGGCTGGGCGTTAAGTGATAACTCAGCGTTTTACTTATTTTATTTTAGTAACGCAAGCCAAGCTCAGGTCACATTACCAAACGCGTGTTATACCCTCAACTGGTTTAACCCACGAACTAACGACTACATAAACGGCAAACGCTTTTGTGTAAATACCGCAACGAGTACACAACTGGCAACACCACCCAACACACCTAACAACGACTGGGTTTATTTAATTAACCTAAGCGCTAAATAATAAGGATAACAACCATGAATCATTTAACAGTTAAACATTGTGTAACCGGCGTATTACTTACAACTGCAGCCGCCATTGCATTGCCTGTAAACGCAGCAGATAAACCCACACAACTTACATCAGCTATTGTGAGTCAAAAAGATGCGCACATTACTCACTACGAAGGCGGCGATTTTCATACTTACTTTTATGGCGATACACCACTCACCAAAGGCGCTATTACAGGTGTAGCGGTTATTAAACCTAATAACGAAATACACCCCGCCCACCAGCATCCTGATGAAGAATATTTAATGATTATCGAGGGTTCAGGAACGTGGACGCTTAATGGCAAAAGCCAGCCAGCTCATACTGGGGATATTTTATTTGCAGCCCCTAATGACGTACACGGCATTTATAACAACGGCGATGTGCCGCTTAAATTTGTAGTAGTGAGGTATCAGGCTAAGTAGTTTTTTAGTTTTTTAGTGAAATAGACTAAGTGAATTATGCACAAAGAGGTTAAGAGACGCTTCGCTTTTAGAGGAAAACAAAACGGCCTGTTTAAGAACAGGCTGTGTTTTATTATAATTACTTGAATAATATTTACCGTTTAATTCTCGAACATATATGAAGCAACCATCTTTAGGTTTTAGTCAATATAGATAGCAGTATTTGCAAACTCTTTTAAGTGCTCTTTTGCTTCTTCAAAACTAGCTTTAGCAATAAGATCATTGCTGTTAGTTTTTAAATATTCCTCTAAAAATTTGACTTCAATATGAACTAGATCAATTCTAAGTCGTTGCAACCAATTTGTTGAACCTAGATTATGATATTCCCAATTTCGATTTATAAAAGGATTCTCGTAATACGGTATCTCTTCTAATAATTCTTTGTCCATCCCAACTTTTATTAAAAGAGATTCAAATTCGCTTTGAAGATTTTCATCACTATCATGAAAATGTTTGAGCAAATTCCTAATCTCGTCTACTGCATCATAAACCCGACTGATAATTTGAGAAAAATTATTATCCCCATCAACTGCAATTGCTAAACCAGTATCAGCATATATGTGATCAATATTATTTAATCGCTTTACATTTTTCCAATACGTTTCCATATCATGGGCAAGTTTTACAAGCTCAGCTTCGTCAATTTTGAAATTATCTTTTTCAAATATCTGTTCATGTTCATTTTTTATTTGAATGAGTCTTTCAACTGGATATAAGTCTACATCGTCTGTTTCAATATGGTGCGGGTAACATAGAATTAGTAGATTCTCATAACTTCGGCGAAATTCATCATCGCTCTCGACATTAAAACGTTCACCACCCATCATTGCAGCTTGAATGTGGCAAACTTGACCAATAAATTTATTTTTATTATTCATCATTGGCTGTGTACAGCCAGGGAAAGCACATTGATTCCCCGATCTTGCGAAGAGTGCTCTCAAAACATTTGTCTGAGGTGTTAAACGAGCCATATAAATCCTTTTAACTTATAATCTATAAATAAATTTTTTGTTTACTCTTAAAAATATATTCTTTTAATGATTTCCTACATTAGTAACAAATATTATAACGTATTGCTAGTTATAAACTTTGAGCTCTTTTTGCTTATCATTATGCTTTAAGATCGTGTGGCACTTCTCATTCTTTTCTCTTTGTGAAAATTTCAAAAAAAAGCCGAGTATTTAAAAATACTCGGCTTTGACTACACAATGCGGTTTACTGAACAACATCAGCAATGGTTTTAATAACTGGCTTAGGGTTTAAATTACGATCCCATAGTAATGGGTAGTTTGTTCTGTTTGGGATTGGGTAGTCGTTTTTCCACGACATACCATCGTGTAATCCCCAAAAGGTTACGCGGTCTATCTTGTCGCGTTTTGCGTAAAACAGTTCAAACAAGGCTTTATAACGGGCGTTTAGTTGCGCTTCTACGTCGCTTGGCAAGCCATTTTTGTATGGGTCGAGGTAGGTTTCAAACTCTTCTAACTGAAACTGTGGTTTCATCATATCGGTGCCGGTAATCTGCCCTTCTTTTGTTAAAGGCAGCACGTCTATATCAAGCTCAGTGATCATCACTTTTATACCCAGTGCGGCGTATGCATCGATAGCTTGCTCAATGTATTGCATTTTAGGAAAGTTAAGCCCCCAATGCGCTTGTATGCCAATGCCATCGATTCGAATACCTTCTTTTTGCAGCATTTTGATCATACGTATAATGCCGTCTCTTTTTTCTGGTCGCCATGCATTAAAGTCGTTGTAATAAAGCTCGGTATTAGGTGAATACTGCTGGGCGTATTTAAACGCGGCTTTTACCATCGTATCGCCATCACCTACGCGGTTAACCCACACCGTTGGGCGATAAGAGCCGTCATCAGCAATTACTTCGTTAACTACGTCCCATGCATCTACTTTGTTTTTATAGCGCCCTGCTACCAGCTCTATGTGTTTGCGCATTTGCTCTAACTGCTCTGCTGGGGTATTTGGCTCATTTTTGCTATTTGTAAAAAACCAGTCAGGCGTTTGGTTATGCCACACTAAGGTGTGGGCTACGGTAAACATATTATTTTGCTTGGCAAAATCTATAAACGCATCTGCACCACTAAAATCGACCTTACCTTGCTGTGGGTAAATTACTTCTGCTTTCATGGCGTTTTCTAGGGTGACTGTATTAAATTGCTTAGCAATAATTGACTGCGCGGCTGCGTTTTTGCCTGTCACTATATCTTGATTTACAGCAACCCCCATTTTAAATGAGTCTGCAAAGGTGTTTTTAAGGGCTTGGGCTTGTGCAGCGCTTACGCTTAATGATCCTGCAAGTAAAAGCAGGCTGAGTGTGTGTTTTTTATGCATGTGTGTGCTCCGTTGAATCGTTATTATTTTCGATAAATATCATACAACGAAAAAAATAAATGATATAGTCAAAATGACCATTAATTATAAATTAAACAAACCTGAGTAAACGTCTATGCTAAAAACACACAAAAAAACGCTAAGCTTAGTTGTATTAATGCTCTGTTTTAATAAAGCAGCGCTGGCACAACAACCTGAAAATACACCTTTGTTAAACACTGTAAACAGCCAAAGCAATGAGCAGTCGCCATTAATAAAGGGCCTAACACCCACACTTGTTAGTGACAATTTATTATTTTTAGAAGGCCCAACGTGGTCAAGCCAAGACAATGCGTTTTATTTTTCAGAAATGAACTTTGCTAGCTCGCAAGCACTTGGCCCTGATTCGACCATTTATAAATTAGTGCTGCCCAATACCCTCACCACTTATTTAAAACACAGTGGTACAAACGGCTTGTATGCCAAAGGGCAGAACCTCTATATGCTTAACCATAGTACGCAGTCGCTTTCTAAAATTAATATAAAAAGTAAGACCAATACCGTAATAGTCAATAAATTTGATGGGCTAAGCTTTAGCTCGCCAAACGATATGACTATGCATAAAAATGGCGATATATTTTTTACCGATCCTAATTGGCAACTAGGCGAACGCACTCAGCAAATGTCTTATACCGGTGTGTATAAGTTAAGCAATATGGGCACACTTAGTTTAATTGACGCCACTCTTGAAAAGCCCAACGGTGTTGCGCTCTCGCCTGATCAACGTACCCTTTATGTTGGCGACTTTAGTAACCGCGTAAGCAAATACACTATTGATGAAAACGGTGATATTTCACCGCGCGAAGACTTTATTAAAGTAGCCTCGCCCGATGGTATAAAAGTAGATTCAGCTGGCAATATTTACGTAAGCAGTCACAAAAAAGGCGTTATTAATATTTACACGCCACGCGGCTCACTTATCGATAAAATTGAACTTGGCCCTAATGTGACTAACCTTGCGTTTGGTGGTAAAAATCGCAAAACGTTATTAATAACCACCGCTAAGGGCTTGTTTACGCTTGATGTAAAAGTAGCGGGTTTGGCTAATTAGCTAAATTAGTTAAGCAACGTATTAAAGAGAAAGTTAAGCTCACTCGTTAAGCACAAAAACCGGTGTAACTTAGTTACACCGGTTTTTATTATTTAAGTTATTGCTACCTAAGCTTTTGCCGCTTAGGTTTTTGCTACTTAGGTAGTGTTATTTTAATTAAACGTGTTGTTATAAAACTTAAAATTGCCCGATACATGCAGCATAGCTAACATATATAACGAACCATTATAGTAACGGTAGTCACCCGTTGGTTGCGATAAAGACCAAAATTCGTTAAAAAACTCATTTGCTTGCCCAGCGTTTGTTGAAGCAAGTAACGCTACTGCATTCGCGGCTTTTTGACCTTCGCCTGCACAGCCTTTGTTTTGCGCTCCACCGTACGAATACACTTGCTCGTAACAGTTATTGCTGTTGTTAGTTTTTGCATAACTTAAAAAGCCCAGTGCTTTATTTACTGCGCTTTTATGCCACGCTTGAGCACCCATTAAATGCGCGTCTAAACCCACATTCATAATTACGCGCCATGCATCAAATTCATACCATTGACCTGGGTTTGCTTGGTCGTTAAAAATGTAGCCAATAACAGGGCTGCCATCTAAGCGCGATAAAAATGTAGGTAAGTTCCAATGCGGGCTACCACTTACTTTTGTAAAATGGTTTTTAAGTAAGGTTCTACTTTTTGTGGCTACTTGTCGCCAGTAAGTTTTGTCTGCTTGGTTAGTTACGTTATTTGCAAAGTAGTCATAAAACGCAGGTATGTGATAAGAAGGGTCTGTTAGGTTATCAATGTAAGGTGAAAAGCGGATTATTTGGTTTTCCATCAGCTTATTTTTAATTGTGTTTAACATGGTAATGGCATCGTTGTAGTAGTTAAACTCACCAGAATTCCCCCAACGAGCAGAAGCGTTGAGCAGTGCAAACGCAAAATACTCTTCGCCATCGGGAGCGGGGCCCTCATCCACTTTATAAACAAAGCCGTTTTGATTAAGCTTTAGTTTCCACGCGTAAACACCTTGTTTTTTTACATCAGGGTGATTGTCTGGGTTTTTTTGATACGCTTTTGCAAAGCGCCATAGGTTATCAAATTCTTCTTGTTTATTAAGCATGACAGCGGCGGTCATTCCCCACGATTGCCCTTCCGTTCTTATATCGTCGCCTTCGTCTGGGTTAATTGCTTTTATGTAGTGTGCTTTATAAACACCGTTTTCGGTGTACGGGTAGTAAAGTTGTTGAGTGTTGTTATAGCCAAACATATTGTCAAAAGTACTATTCACCTTTTGCTGTATATTTGTTTTACCCATTTCTTGTGCGAGGTTACGGTATGTCCCTGAACTGTCGGCGCCTACACTCGATGGGTTATTATTAAATGCAGCAAGTGATTGATAGCTTATTAGCGTTAACAATAAAGTTGTTATTTTAAAAAATACTTTCATGTTTATCCTCTTTATTTGAATTATATCAGCGTGCAAATTTAATATAGTCTTTCTGACCATTTGATCAAGAAATTCTCAAAATTATTTGTTTGTTTTATAAACTAAGTGAAATGTGTGAAGGTGTTTAATAAGTTCTTAAAAAATATAAAAGGCCGCTTAAAAAAGCAGCCTAAATCGACACAAATAGTGTTAAAAGCGTATTTATTAGTTATTTATTAATTGCTACTTTTTTAACCCTTTACCCGTTGCAGCCCAATAAATTCCGCCATAAATATGCTCTGTTAAAAACTCACTTTTATACACCGCATTAGTATGCCCAAGGGCTGTATAAAATGATCGACCACCATCGTAATTGTGATACCACGAAATAGGATGAAACGCCCCCATACCCGAGCCTGTTTTGTTATTACCCCAATCGGCAGTTGGGTTGTAACTTTTCTCATCAACTGTGAGTAAGTAGTTTAACTTAGTTAGCTCGGGCCCAAACTCGTACCACTCGTCGGTCCAAAGCATTTCCTGCGGCATATGGTTTAAGCCAATAAAGTGAGTATTAGGTACTTTACTTAGTACGCCAGTTTGAATAACAGGATGAATGTTAAAGGTGCGCCCCACCAGCTTTTGGTACCACGCCCAGTCGTATTCGGTATCTGATGCGCTATGAATACCAACAAAGCCTTTACCTGCTTTTACAAATCGCTCAAGCGCGGCTTGCTCTTTTGGGTTTAAAATATCGCCTGTGGTTGATAAAAATACCACTACATCAACATTTTTTAAGTAATCGTCGTTAAAATAATGGCTTTCTTCGTGCCAAATTAAGTTGAAAAAGTGCTTATCGGCTAAGCCTTCTAGCGCTTTAACGCCTTCGGTTTGCGACTTATGGTGCCACCCTGCGGTTTTTGTAAATAGCAGCACATTAAATTGCTTTTTAGGGAGGGTATCAAACCCTGTAGCATGACTTTTTTGCACCGTTGCCATACTCAGCGCCAATACAACAAAGCTTAATAGCCAACCTATATATGCGAATCTAGGTAAAGAAGAAGACATAGTAATCCTATTTAAAATGAACAAACATATTAGCCGTTAGCCGCCCTGTTTGTGGACACGACGAAATATCGGTAGACGTATTAAGTAAACTGGTGTGCAGCAAATACCCAGGAAACACAATAAGCCTATTTGGCTTATATTCTATGTGCTTGTAGCACTCAAACTCATTGTGCTGTGTGTTGCAGTAACTAGGTTTTACCTTACTGCGTTCAAGGATGTGTTGAGCATGCATTAAATACGTGTTTTTGCGCTTTGTGCTTATTGTTTCAAACCCTGTTTTTTTATGCCTAAAAAACCCAGTGCCGCCATGCTCGCCTTCGCCAAGGTAATGAATAATGGCAATTAAGTTAGGATCGTTTGTATCAAAGTGTGGCAAGGTTTGTATTGGTGATAGCTGCTGCTCCGTTTTAGTAATTAACGATAAGGTATTATCTTTTGGGTATGGGGTAAGTGTTTGCCCAATATTAAATACGTTATAAAACCCCTGTATAAGCGGCTTTAGGTAATCAACCACACATTGCTTTGGCAGCGGCATGCGTAAACCTGGGTATTGAGTGAGTTCGTCAGGTTTAAACTCTCCCTGATTTTGCGCATGATTTTCATCAGCACTTTGCGCTAAGTTTATAAGTTTTTGCGGCTCACTCAGGTAGTCGTCAATTATAATAATTGGCGTTTGCTCTTGCCCTATAAACTCATACTGCGGCTGTAAGTTATTGCCAAGTGTTAGCATAATACTTACTTAGCCTTGCAATAATGATTAATAAAATCAATGTGACTCGGTAAGCTATTTGCTTTTTTAGCCACATGATTTTTTATTGATTCTAAGAATCGTTTAAGCTCATCATCGCTCATGCTATCAACAATCGGGTGATAATTTTGCGGCACTAGCCCTTGCCCTAACATCACTTGTAACCACGAGGCTTCGCCAAATAACTCTTGCTCTGCTTTATAAACATGCCCACTTTGCTTAAATAGCTCAATGCGTTTGGCAAGCGACTCTGGAATTGGCATGTTTTTACAGTAACGCCAAAAGTCGCTGTCGGTGCGCTGTGTTACATGGTAATGCAGCACAATAAAATCGCGAATGTTTTCGGCCTCAAAGCGCATTTTGTTATTAAAGTCATCTTGATAGCACGACTCGATTGCTTTGGTTGGCATGTTTTGCATTAATCTTATAATGCTTTGCTGAATTAAATGAATACTGGTTGATTCAAGCGGCTCAATAAAACCACTTGCCAAGCCAATAGCAACACAGTTTTTGTTCCAATGTTTACGCCGTGTACCGGTGCGGTATTTAATAACGCGCGGCTCATTAATAGGTTTGCCTTCTACGTTATTGAGTAGCGCTGTTTTGGCCTCATCATCGCTCATGTATTTACTACAAAACACTAAGCCATTACCACGGCGGCTTTGCAGCGGTATTTGCCACTGCCAACCACATTTATGTGCCATTGCACGCGTATATGGCACTATTGGGCTTACTAATTCGGTTTGTACTGCTACTGCGCTGTCGCACGGGAGCCAATGGCTCCAATCTTCGTATCCGGTGTGTAGCGCTTGCTCTATTAATAAACCTTTAAAGCCGGTGCAATCTATAAATAAATCGCCCTCAATAATTTGCCCGTCACCTAAAGTAAGCGATTTTATAAAGCCATTAGTGGGCTCTAAGTTAACTTTGCTTATCATGCCTTCTATACGTTTAGCGCCGTTTTGCTGTGCAAAATTTCGTAAAAATTTAGCGTACAAACCTGCATCTAACTGATAAGCATGGTTACGGTCTTGATTCGGTACTACAGCAAATTTACCCAAGCGACTTGCTACGTGCTCTGTGCAATAATCACCAATATCGGCTGCTACACCTTGTTGCATCCCTTTTAGCCAAAAGTGCTGAAAACCTGCAGCCCAGCAGCCTTGCCCCACATAACCAAATGAGTGAAAGTAGCTTTGCTGGTTTTGTTTCCAACCCTCAAACGATATGCCTAATTTAAACGTGGCATTAGTCGCTGCCATAAATTCTGATTCGCTAATTTTTAGTAAATCATGAAATATATGCAGCGTAGGAATAGTAGACTCCCCAACCCCTACGGTAGATATTAAATCAGATTCAACCAAGCATATTTCAATATTTTTACCTAGTAGCTTTGCCATTGCAGCGCTGCACATCCAACCGGCGGTACCGCCACCTGCTATTACGATTTTTTTAATTGCATTTTGATTCATAATTCAAACCTTACTAGTACGCTTAGCGTCTTAATTTATTTTGTAATTCGGCTCTTAATTTACGCGCTGTTAGCTCATTCATTGGCTTTGTTAAAATAGCCTGTGCGGGCTCTAGGATGTGGGTAAATTCGTTATCAGCAAATACATAGTAATTAAACAAACGTTGCCATGCTGCGCGCTCATGCTTTGGTAAATTACGTATGTTTAAAATAGCAAGGTGCAACGCATTAGTAGGCTGCCCATACACCGCTGGCGTATTTTTAAACCAATAATTAAACAGTATATTTAAACTGCCAAGCCCCTCTACTTGGTGCCACCACATGCTGGGTAATATAAGGGCATCGCCTGCTTCAAGATCAACGGTAATTGCCGCTTTTATTGCCTGCTCAAATTTAGGGTATTGCGTGAAGTTGGGCGCAGTTGTGGTGGTTGAGCTTATTGGCTGCCCACCGGGTGCTTTATCAAGCGGGCCTATATATAAATTATCTATTTGATCGGGGGCAAATAAAGTAAAACGCCTTTTACCTGCAACACAACATGCTAAATTTTGCGCTACGTCGTAATGTGCTGGTACGGTAACCTTTCCGCCTGCCCATACATTAAATAAACAGCCTTCGTTTAATGCGTTAACGTGGCAGTGATTAACCAAACCAGGTAAGCACTGTGCAATGCTAGTAGAGCCAATGTATAAAGTGTCGGCTTGTGGATTATTTGCACTTTGCGCTATTTGCTCAAGCGCATTAATAAATGCCGCTTGCTGATTAGTAAAATTAAAACCGCTCATATCGGGGTTATACCCTACAACCCCGCTTTGACTGGCGGGTATTGTGCAAGTATTAACTAAAAAACCTTCGTAAAACGGCGCTAAATAATCAATCGCTGCACTGTCTGACTTTTTAGCAGCAATAACGAGGGGCCAATCGCTTACAAACCCTTTTAGTACAATAGGCACAGACGAGTTTAAAAGCTCTTTGGGCAACGTGCTGGGAGTTAAGCCATTAAGCGTTTGAATTTTATTTGCTAAATTTTCCATAGCGAAATACTTACACAGCGTGCTTTTGTAGCATAAGTTGCTCGTTTTTAAGCGCCACTAAATCACGCACATGTACTTGCGATGCAATGATCATGTATATACACGCTAAATATCCTTGTGAATGCAGCTCTGCAATTGCATCGCTACTTAGCTGGTTAAGCGAGTCTTCGTTTATGGTATAAAAACCGAGTAAGTTATGTTTAAGCCCGTTTACTAAATCAAGCTCTAGCGATACTGATTCAAGCAAACCATGTTTAATTAAGGTTTTAATAAAGGGCTGGTTTTGTTCTAACCCATGATGCAGGTTGTCGAGCACGTTTATGATGTTTTCGAGGTAATCGCTATTCCCGCCGTGTTCTAAAAATAAGTTAATACCCTGCTTTGTTGACACTTTTGGCGAGTCTAAATCAATACTTAACATGCGCTCTTGCGTTGCCACACCGTTTTGCATTGTATTTTGAGTCGCTATAGCAAAAGGCAGTCGCTGCATACTTAGTGGAATATAGTGTGCTTGCCATTGCTGGTTTACTAAAAATAAGTTTTCGTCTTTATTTATGCCGTACAAACACACCGGCGAAAATGTATTTGTTGTATCGTCTTTGGTAAAAAATATTGGGTAATGTGCTTGAGCGACTCTAAATTCGCTCACAAATGTTTCGCTATACCAAACCCCGTCACCTAGGTGTGTGCTGCGTGCAGGGTTTATTTTTAAATGCTGATGTTCAACATTATTTAATAATGCATGATTGGCCATGGATTGTGTGCTCCAATTGTTGTTGTGTGCCTTTACCTATTGCTACACATTAAATGTAACTAACAAGTTAAATTCACATTGACTATAACAGCTGGGTATTACTATTGCTAGGCTAATTTTGGCAAATAAAAAAGCCGCAAAATGCGGCTTTTATAAGGTTGCTACAAGAGTAATTTATTAAAAATTATAACGAACACCTAAACCGTAACGAGAGCCAGTTTGAGTGATGTTATAAATCAACTGTTGCTTACGCCCGTACGATGTTACGTACTCGTCAGTAATGTTTATACCTTCAATAAATACAGTAAGTCCTTCTACTGCTGGTACTTCATAACTTACGTTAAAGTCTATTTGGTAATACTCATCGGTGTAAATTGGTGCGGTTAAATCGCCATTTACACGACGTTCATTTAAAAACGAGTCGCGCCAGTTATACGCAATACGTGCTTGTAAGCCTTCTTTATCGTAAAAGAATACCACGTTTGCCGTGTCACTTAACCCGACAAGTGCTTCTGTATCCTCAAGTGAGTCATTGTCATATTCAAGACCCGAGTCAACCATGGTGTAGTTAAAAATACCACCAAAGCCTGACTCACCAAATAAGTGCTGAATATTAAATTCAAAGCCATCAATGGTGTATTCTTGGTCGCCATTTACAGGCACGTTTATTCTAAAGTTAATTGGATCATCTGTTTCTGGGTCACCAACAATTGTGCCGCCGTCTAATTCACCATCTTCATCAAATTTAGGTTGCACATTTGGATCATCAGCAAAGTTTTCAAATATATAGGTTCTGATATCTTCGTTAGATGCATTACCACCTAGTGCGCTTGATGCGGCTCTAAATTTTTCACCATTTAATGGGTCATATAAGTTAAATATATTTGAGTCGATAGTGCCTGTAGTAATCCAATTTGTTACGTCTTTTTTAAAGTAACCAAACGAAATATAGCTACCTTCGTCGTAATACCATTCACTTGATAAGTCGTAGTTAATTGATTCAAGCGGTTTAAGTCCTGGGTTACCAGAGCCACCCGAATAACCACTTAAGCTACCGCCGGTATTAATAGTTGTACCGCCTTGCAGTTGACCATAACCTGCTCTTGAAATAGTTTTGCTCGCTGCTGCGCGAATCATTACATCTTCAACAACTTCAATATTAAAGTTAATATTTGGCAGGAACTGGCTGTAATCTGCAGATTGGCTTAGCGTTTCAATACCGGTAACACCGGTTACTGATGTAGCTGTATCTTCGTTCCATTCTACGCGGCTGTAACCGGGTGCAGTTGCTTTAGAAAATACGTCTGTTTTTTCGTAGCGTAAGCCAATTTGCAGGTCGAAAAACATGCCACTCAATTCGCCTTTGTAATTTACTTGTGCAAAAGCAGACTGCGTTTTTTCTTCAGTAAAACGGTTTGTTGCTGCATCCCAGTCGGTTGAGGCACAAAATTGTCCTTCGCCGTTTGGTCCTGCTGCTGCGCCGTCGGCTGCTTTACAATCACCGTAAAGATTATCTACGTTAGCAACAGGATCTGCATACTCTGCTGCATTTACAATCGCATCAAAGTCGGCAAAAAAGATTGTATTAAATAAATCATATTCGCCTTGTGTTGCAGTGCCTTCAAAATTCCCCGCTTTAGCTTGAAACTTATCTAAAATAGTATCTTGGCGCCAATCAATATCAGCAAAGTCACCTTCAACACCAACTCCACCCCAATCTGGGCGCTGTACTTGAGTATGACGGTAATGGTTATTTACTTTATTAACCGCAACACCAAAATCAATACTTAGGTTGTCGTCAAAAAAGTACTTACCTGAAATTTGCGTTTGATCGATTTCTGAATCGTATTTGTCGTTTGCAAACCAGCTACCCGATAAACGCATGGTTTCTGGGGTAAAATTTTCAATGTTACCAATAGCAATACCGGGTAAGTCGCCGGTTAGATCAAGCCCGGTACGTGAACGTGTGTACGACGGTAACTGAATATTGTTACGTGTACCGTGGCGTGGATCAGTTGCTTTCATTGAGGCTTTTGAACTGTGGTGATCAAACTCTAGGTTAAGTTGATCCGATACCGCCCATTCTAGATTAAAGCCTAATGAATCTGTTTTTTCTTCGCGACCCCAAGAACCTACCGTAAGCGACGTATCGCGGTAATCGGCATCACTTTGAATGTCATAAATTTCTGAGTAAATAAGTGGGTACGCGTTAGGCTCGCCCGCCCAAACAGATTCACTTCTGTCGCCAGCATAGTTAAACCAAACTGAGGCATCAGTGTGCTGCTCTTCAACGGTTGTTTTAAAGCCCGTGTAATCAAGGGTTGCTGTAATGTTTTCAACAGGTTGATATTGAAATACCAACTGACCATTTACACGTTCACGTTGACGTTCTTCAAACACATAACGTGGTTGTTGCGGGTTTGAGTAAATGCCTGATGTAGGTCTGTTTGCTCCGCCTTCTGCGCCTGCAGGTACACCGCCCCATCCTGTATTTGTGTAATCAGATGCTCTGTAGCCTTGATCTTGAATAAACTGTTGCATACCGCTTTCACGGTCTTGGTAGCTACCTGAAATCGAAATACCAAACTTGTCATCCCCAAATGTTTGCGAATATAAACCGCTTACCTCTGGTGTAATGCTACCCTCGTCGGTTGATTGATCGTCTACAGCTTTTACGCCAAACGATGCTTTTATACCTGGGCTATTTAAAGGTCTGTTTGTTGTTAAGTTTATAGTTGCGCCAATGCCACCTGAGGTAACACTTGCGTCTGATGTTTTATAAACTTGCACGCCCGATACGCTTTCAGATGCGACATTTGCAAAATCAAATGTGCGGTCACCTGTTGTATTTGGAAGTTGGCGGCCATTAATAGTAATTAAGTTATTAGCAGGTCCAAATCCACGTACTGTTACGCGGCTACCTTCACCGCCCGCTCTATCAATTGATACGCCGGTAATACGTTGTAGCGATTCAGCAAGATTGGTATCAGGAAATTTCCCCATATCCTCAGCCGAAATTGCATCGACAATACCAGAAGAGTCGCGTTTAACATCCATAGAGCGTTGCAATGAACCTCTAATGCCGGTTACTTGTATTATTTCTACATCTTCATCGGCAACAGTTTCGGCAGCGTAGCTTTGGTGAGGAAGCGTAACGGTACCCATTGCAGCGAGTATGGCTGTTGAAATTATCTTTTTCTTAAACATCATGATGCCTTTTTCTTATTTAATTATTATTGACGTACTGCAAGACTTTAAGAATTACTCGAAACATAATTGTAAACTATTTGTTTCATTTTACGGTCAATAAATAATTATTGTGTGTGTATGTTTTAAACGTTTTACAAAGACCACAACCAGTTTTAAACATGTGTTACTTAACTAAAAACCGTTAAATAACAGCACGTTTATGCTAATTCTTTGTGCTAATTTTTTGCTTTAAAATATTTTCATTTTGTCATATGTCCTCAGCTTCCTCTTATTTTGACCATTAACAATAAAAATTAATGGTCATATTGACTATATCTTTTTTATGCAAATAAAAGCCGTAGCGGTGCTTACGCAGATAATTTGCAATGTTTGTAACTATTTTTACTAAGCGTGTTCATATGGGCTTATTGTTTGAATTTTTCCGTTTGAGTCGTGCTCAAGCTTAGCCATTTTCATACTGCGTAAATGGGTTTGTCCGCCCGACAACGTGCTGTCGTGATAAAATAAAAACCAATCACCATTGTGTTTAACAATTGAGTGATGCGTGGTCCAACCTAGTACCGGGTTTAAAATAACGCCCTGATAGGTAAATGGTCCGTATGGGTTATCGCCTGTTGCGTATACAATTTTGTGCGTATCGCCCGTTGAGTACGAAAAGTAATAAACACCATTGTGTTTGTGTACCCAAGGGCCTTCAAAAAAGCGGCGGTTATTATCGCACACTGTAATTGGCGAGCCGCTCTCATCTAATACAACAACCTCTTTTACGTCTTCGCTTAGGCTGATCATATCTTCAGATAATTTTGCTACACGCGCAGGGATTGCAGGTTCACCATTTTTGGGATACGTGCTTTGTTCATTAAATTCGCTGGTTTGCCAATTTTGTAATTGGCCGCCCCACAAGCCACCAAAATATAAATAATGGCTTGAGTCGTCATCTTCAAATACAGCAGGGTCAATACTAAACGTCCCTTGAATGTAATCATCTTCGGCTTTAAATGGACCTGTTGGACTGTCACTTTTTGCAACGCCAATTCTAAAAATACCTTGCTGATCGCGCGCCGGAAAATAAAGGTAATACTGACCAAGTTTATGCGCAGCATCGGGTGCCCACATTTGCTTACTTGCCCATTTTACGTCGTCTACACAAAGTGCTACGCCATGGTCTATGGCTTTGCCTGAGCTTTCGTCAAG
This sequence comes from Pseudoalteromonas sp. 78C3, assembly GCF_002836695.1. Lineage (NCBI taxonomy): Bacteria > Pseudomonadati > Pseudomonadota > Gammaproteobacteria > Alteromonadales > Pseudoalteromonadaceae > Pseudoalteromonas > Pseudoalteromonas sp. 78C3. The sequence continues at coordinate 1,969 of NZ_PJAV01000152.1, read as the reverse complement.
CGAAAACACATGGTAGTCGCGCATTGCAAAGTGGTCGCCGTTATCATTAATTTCATTTTTTGATTCAATGTCGTGCGACGGATAAATATACACTTTGCCGTTAAACACATGCGCAGACGGATCGGCGGTATACATGTGATCAACTAACACATTATGATTTTGTATTAACGAGTTGGCTCGTTGTAAGTCTTTTAACTGTTTAAGTTCAGCGTCACTTAATCCATTAGATGGGGGTGCTGCTTGCGCTGTATTTTGCATTTTTACTCCTAGTATTGCCTGCCCACTTTGCACTTTTAAAAGGTGCAAAATGGACTGCTAAATTAGTTTATGGTTTTGTTATCAGCCAGCTGCGTTTGAATGCGCTTTACCTCAGGCTCGGTAAGTTTGTAACGTGTTATAAAAATTAAACATGCCACGGTACAAATTACTGGAATGCCAGCAAAGGCGAGTAAAATGCCTGATAACGTGTGTTCTGATTGTTCTTGATTAGGCACGTATGCATAGCCAGATAATATCCACCCTGCAATAGCACCGCCAATTGCAAAGCCTAGTTTTATTGCCAATAAATGACCCGAAAACGTAACGGCGGTTAATCTGCGACCAATTTTTAATGCCCCGTAGTCAACCGTATCTGCCACCATCGAAAACATAATTGGGGTAATTATCATGTGGGCAAAGTTAGCAATAAAGTAGACGATAAAAATGGTGACTATGGCATCACTCTCAAGTACGTAAAACATGCTATGAGAAATAATTACGACAACTAAAGCGACTATAAATAGTGTTTTCTTTTCAATAAATTTGGTTAAAAAGTTAGTAGACACAGCGCCTAGTACTGAGCCAATTGCTGAGAGTGTTAAAAAGTTAGAAGTAAGTGAGGCTTCTCCTACGTAGTACTTAATATAATGCGGTGCTACAGAGGCTCTAACGCCAATTAAGATTAATGTTGCTAGGCTTATAACGGCTATAACAACCCATTGATCGTTTTTAAATAAGCTTAAAAACTCAAGAAAGGCATTCTTTTTAGTTTGCGCGGGTTTAACTTGTTTGGTTTCTTTAGTCATTTTAAAACACAGTAAAAAACAAGCCGCAGCAAGTCCGCCTAAAAACACCATTGCTAGCGGGTAACCTACTACATCGTCGCCGTCGCCAAAAAAAGCAACCAGCTTTGGCAGTGCCCATACAATTACAAGCAGAGCTGCCATTGCCATTGCAAATCGGTATGACTGAAGCGATGCACGCTCTTTAGGGTCGTTTGTCATTACTGCGCCAAGTGCGCCATAAGGTATATTAATAGCGGTATAACACGTCATTAATAGCCCGTAAGTAAAGTAGGCATATATAAGCTTGCCCGTAGAATCAAAATCTGGGGTTATAAATGCTAAGCAAGCAAACACACCGTAAGGCACGGCTAAAAATAATATATATGGGCGGTAAGAGCCCCAACGGCTGCGCGTTCTATCGGCAATGCTGCCCATTATAGGGTCGGTAATACCATCAAATAAACGAACCGCTAATAATAAGGTACCCGCAGCGGCTGCAGATAAACCGTAAACATCGGTATAAAATATCAACATAAAGTTAGCGACCATTTGAAATACAATATTACTGGCTGTATCACCAAGGCCGTACCCTATTTTTTCTTTAATTGTGAGTGTGTGTTTTGTGTTGTTCATGTGTGCTCAATTTTCAATGCAAATCGATATAGTCAAAAATACTATATGCATTTTCAGCGCATGTAAACATTTATGTTACATTTTTAATCAGCCAGTAATTTATTTAATACATGGCGCTAATTAAGCGCTAAATTTACTAACATACAAAGGTATTATTCGTTCAATAAAAAACCAATACCAAACCAAAGCCGAATATCGGCGTTAACGCGTAAAAACAGGTACAGTGTATAAAGTGATTAATTAAATAGATGTGATTGTTTTAAATAGGAATTATAAAAGCTTTTTATTTGCGC
>NZ_PJAV01000151.1:0-33436 GCF_002836695.1 Pseudoalteromonas sp. 78C3 | reverse complement strand
TAGACGAGTTCAGTAATAAAACACAGAGTGGGTTGTATTACTGAACTCGTCTAATAGGGGATTATTCTTGGATTTTTCTAAACGTATTTACAACCCACTTCGCAAATAAATCAAGCGGGTGATTAGGCGTGCTTGATTCGTGCTGTACTAAATAGTATTTATCTTTAGTTGTTAAAGGCTGTTCGAATAATTTGTACAGCCATTGCTCATCTAACCAGCTTTGACTAATAGGCAGTGGGATAAGCGCAATGCCCATGCCTTGCTGCGCTGCACGCGCTACACCAAACATGCTATCTATTTGAATAATCTGCGAAGGAGAAAAGTCATCAATCCCCGCTTTTTCGGCCCACTGGTGCCATGCCCAAGGGCGAGCTTTGTGGAGGATCAGCGGAACTTGGTTAAGCGCTTGACGATGATCGTCCCTCCATTGGTCGAGCAATTTTTTATTACATGCAGGAATATATTCAAGGTTAAACAACTCAGTCGCTAATCCTTCAGTAGGTTTACCTGAGGACAATACAATAGATAAATCGCTATGGCGCGTTAATTCTTTGCGTGTTTTAAGCGTATCCATTTGCAGGTTTATATTAGGGTGCTCTGACGTCCACTCACTTAATTTAGGCATGAGTAGCTCGCTGGCAAAAAACTCAGGCAACGTAATTGTCAAATTTGTATTTTGCTGCATCTGACTAAACTCGTTAATGGTGCCCTCTAACATTGTGATGATAGGAGACACAGCATCAAAAAAGTTTTTACCCGCTGTGGTTAAGCTAATTGAACGCGTTTTACGTTGAAAAAGTTCAATACCAAGTTGTTCTTCAAGTTGTTTTATTTGATGGCTTACCGCAGACGGCGTTAAGTACAGCTCATTAGCTGCATGCTTAAAACTTAGGCTTCTTGCGGCAAAGCAAAAAGAGCGAAGGCCACGAATAGGAGTTTGCATGTTTTCCAGAATTATTTAATTTATTGAGACGCCTTACTTAGGCAAAATTTGAACCAACTATTTAATATTTAAATATCAGTAGGTTAAAAATAAATTTAACGCTAGTTCACAAAAAGGGTGCAGACTATCCACAAAATAGTGCAAAGAATCTAAGCGCTTACATTTAATTTATATTTGTATTATAGATAAAATTTACTACAGATGTATGAATGACGGTAAAAATAATGGCAAAAGATAAAAAAAATCCCTCGTGAGAGGGATTTTGGGTAACTCAGCGCCATTGGCACTGGGAATGAGGTCGGTACAGGGGAAAGCGTTATTTTTAAGCTAAAACCTAAAAAACCATTTCTGGTACTTCACCGTCAACAAGTAATTTACCTGCTGTTTTACTAATGATTTCATCAACAGTAACGCCCGGAGCGCGTTCTAATAAATGAAATGCGCCGTCTTTAACTTCTAATACGGCTAAATCTGTTACTATTTTTTTTACGCAATTAACGCCAGTAAGCGGTAAAGAGCAGGACTCTAATAGTTTAGAGTCACCATGCTTACTTGCATGGGTCATAGTAACAATAATATTTTTCGCGCCAGCGACTAAATCCATCGCGCCACCCATGCCTTTAATCAGCTTTTTAGGGATCATCCACGATGCGATGTTGCCGTTCTGGTCAACTTCAAATGCACCCAGAACAGTTAAGTCTACATGACCACCCCGTATCATGGCAAAACTATCTGCACTATTAAATATGGCTGCACCTTTAGCTGCTGTCACGGTTTCTTTACCCGCGTTAATCATATCGGCATCTAGCTCTGCTTTAGTAGGGTACGGACCCATGCCTAAAAGGCCATTTTCGGACTGTAACATAACTTCAATATCATCCGGTACATAGTTTGCGACGAGTGTCGGAATTCCTATGCCCAAATTTACGTAGTAACCGTCTTGAAGTTCTTGTGCAACGCGCATTGCAACTTGTTCACGTGATAATGCCATAATTATGCTCCTGCTTAATCTCGTGTTGTTACACGTTCAATGCGTTTTTCAAAGTTGCCTTTAATAACGCGATTTACAAAAATACCCGGTGTATGAATTTGGCTTGGTTCAAGCTCACCCGGCTCTACAATTTCTTCTACTTCGGCAACGGTAATTTTGCCAGCCGTTGCTGCCATTGGATTAAAGTTCATGGCGGTGTGTCTAAACACTAAATTACCGTAACGATCGGCTTTCCATGCTTTTACTATGGCAAATTCACCTGTTATAGACTCTTCTAAAATATACGGGCGACCATTAAATTCTTTTACGTCTTTGCCTTCAGCCACAGGAGTACCGTAACCAGTAGCGGTGTAAAACGCAGGTATACCCGCGCCACCAGCACGCATTTTTTCAGCAAGTGTACCTTGAGGTGTAAGCTCTACATCAATTTCGCCACTCAATAACTGCTGCTCGAATAGGGCGTTTTCGCCAACGTATGACGCAATCACTTTTTTAATTTGTTTGTCTTGTAATAAAATACCTAAACCAAAGTCATCAACACCACAGTTATTAGATACCACGGTTAAGTCTTTTGTTTGCATGTGCTTAATTTGTTTAATTAAGCCCTCTGGAATACCACATAAACCAAAACCTCCGGCAATAATGGTATCGCCGTCTTTTAATCCTTCCATTGCAGCTTCGTAACTAGAAACTACCTTATCAAAACCGGCCATGAGTCTCTCCTCATTGTGTGCTATTTGTTGTTAACTATCTTGAATCATCATTTTATAAGATAGCTATTTAGTGTGCAGTGCCACAGATACTTTGCTCACAGGTTGCTTACCAAGTGCTTTGGTTATCTCCCAGCCAGCGTCACTTAACCTTTGTAAATCAATTCCGTGTTCAATGCCAAGCCCTTGCAGCAAGTAAACTACATCTTCGGTGGCAACATTTCCTGACGCACCCTTAGCATAAGGACAGCCACCAAGGCCTGCAACTGCCGCGTCAACCGTTGCTATACCTAGGCTTAAGGCTGCGTAAATATTTGTAAGCGCTTGACCGTAAGTATCATGAAAATGCACGGCCAACTTGGCTTTATCAATGTGCGTTAAAAGTAACTCGATTAATTGCGTTACTTTTTTAGCGGTGCCAACACCAATGGTATCGCCAAGACTTACTTCGTAACATCCTAAATCTAACAGCTTTTGCGATACACTAAGTACTGCTTGCGGGTTAATTTCACCCTCATAAGGGCAACCTAGCACACAGCTTACATAACCACGTACGCGGATATTATTCGCTTTAGCAAACGCCATTACTTCGCTAAAGCGTTCAATACTCTCATCTATTGAGCAGTTTATGTTTTTTTGACAAAACGACTCACTCGCAGCGGTAAATATAGCAAACTCTTTAATGCCAACAGCATGCGCTGCTTGTGCACCTTTTAAGTTAGGTGTAAGGGCACTTAAATTTACGTCAGGTAAATCTAGCGCTGATATTACATCAGCTGAGTCTGCCATTTGTGGCACCCATTTAGGGGAGACAAACGCGCCAGCTTCAATATCTTTTAAACCTGCGGCACTTAGGGCGTTAATAAGCGCTACTTTATCGGCTGTGCTTACTGTTTTTTCGTTTTGTAGGCCGTCTCGCGCGCCAACTTCAACAATACGTACTTTATTTGCAAAGGCACTCATTATGCACCTTCCTCAGTTGTATCTTCTACTATCGCAAGCAGAGCGCCATGCGTTACTAATTCGCCTTCACCAAAACAGTAGCTTTTTAAAATGCCGTCGTGTGGTGCGTTAAGCGTGTATTCCATTTTCATGGCTTCGATAATAACAACCGCATCGCCTTTGGTGATTGTGCTACCAATGTCGATTAAATGCTTTACTACCGTGCCATTAAGCGGCGCGGCAAGTGGCAGTGCTTCGCTTTCGTGCGAACTAATATAATGTTTATCAACTAGTTCAAGCTTAGTTTGCAGTGCTTTATTCATAACAGTGACAATATTGCCAACAGTACTATTGCTCACGGTACTATTGCCAACAGTATTTACATGCGCGGTATGTTTTTCGCCGTTAATAAATACACTGCAAAGATTGTTATTTAATGTGCCTTGTAGGTTAAATACGTGCTCGTTATGCGTAATACTATAGCCCGCTGACGTTTTTATAGCGCTTAGCTGTAAATCAGCAAAAGGAACTTTAATTGCTTGCGGAGCATTGAGTGTAAAACCGCTTAGTTGTTGCCACGGGCTTGCACTGTTTGGCGCATTTTGGGTGTTAGTTAACGATTCTAAATATGCAAAAGCACCAATAAGTTGGCTTGCTTGTAATAACGATTTATCAACCGCAACTAACGAGTCGCCTTGCTCTGCAATAAAGTGTGTACTTGGCGCACCTTGTTTAAAGGTAGGGTGGCTTGCTAAGTTATGTAAAAAGCCAATGTTAGTGCTAAAACCTGCTAAATGAAATTGCTCAAGAGCGTGTTGTAAACGGCTCAGTGCTTGTTCGCGATTGTCGTCGTGCACAATAAGTTTTGCAATCATCGGATCGTAAAACGGGCTAATTTCGTCGCCTTGTGCAATGCCTGTATCAATGCGTACAAATTCGCTGTTAAGCGGTGTATGTAACGCTTCAATAGTACCCGAACACGGGATAAAGTCGTTAGCTGGATCTTCTGCGTATATACGCGCTTCAAAGCTATGACCCTGCAATTGAATATCACTTTGTGTCAGTGGCAGTGTTTGCCCACCCGCAATATTAATTTGCCAATTGACTAAATCTACACCGGTTACCATTTCGGTTACTGGGTGTTCTACTTGAAGGCGCGTATTCATTTCCATAAAGAAAAATTCATCGCCACACAGTAAAAACTCAACCGTACCTGCGCCTCTATAATTTATAGCCAGTGCACAACGTACAGCCGCTTCGCCCATTTCTTTACGTAGTTCGTCAGATAAACCGGGAGCAGGGGCTTCTTCAATTACTTTTTGATGACGACGTTGCAAAGAACAATCACGATCGCCTAAATAAACACAGTTACCGTAGTTATCTGCAAATACTTGCACTTCAACATGGCGAGGTTGGTTTACGTAGCGCTCAAGCAATACTAAATCGTTACCAAAACCGGCAATAGCTTCACGTTGCGCACCTTGTAGTGCGCTCATAAAGTCTTTTGCTTTTTCAACCACACGCATGCCCTTACCGCCGCCGCCAAAGGCGGCTTTAATTAGTACAGGGTAGCCAATTTTTTCAGCTTCACTTTGTAAAAAAGCAGGGTCTTGTTTATCGCCGTAATAACCAGGTACTAATGGCACATTAGCAGCTGCCATTATTTCTTTAGCGCGGGTTTTAGACCCCATTGCTTCAATGCTACTTGCTGGTGGCCCTACAAAAGCAATGTTGTTAGCTTCGCAGGCTTTAGCAAATTCGCTGTTTTCAGATAAAAAACCATACCCCGGGTGAATACAATCAGCGCCGCAGTCTTTGGCAACTTGCAAAATTTTGTCTGCTACTAAATACGAATCTTTACTTGGCGCAGCACCAATATGGTAAGCCTCGTCGGCCATTTTTACGTGCCGGGCATGTTTGTCTGCATCAGAATAAACCGCGACCGTGGTTAAGCCCATTTGTTTTGCGCTGCGCATTACTCGGCACGCAATTTCTCCACGATTGGCAATCAGTATTTTTTGTAATCGTTGTGTGTTCATAATCAATCCTACAGTTGCCAAGCGGGTGGGCGTTTATCAAAAAAAGCAGTTAGCCCTTCTTGGCCTTCCTCAGATACGCGAATTTTTGCAATACGCTCTGCGGTAAGCTCAATGAGTTCATCGGTTATTGGTTTATTTGCTACATCGTTAATTAATGCTTTTGCGGCTTTTACTGCAACAGGTCCGTTATCAATCAGTGTTTGCAGCATATTATCGAGCGCACAGTCTAAATTACCGGTTACTTGATGAATTAAACCAAGTTGCTTAGCAGTATGTGCATCAAACACTTCAGCCGTTAAAAAGTACCTGCGAGCAGCGCGTTCACCAATCGCTTTAATGACATACGGGCTAATAACAGCCGGAATAAGGCCAAGCTTTACTTCGCTTAAACAAAATTGCGCATCGTCTTTACTAAGGGCTATGTCGCAACAGGCAATTAAGCCCAGTGCACCACCAAAAGCAGCACCTTGCACAGCGCAAATTGTAGGGTGGGGCGAGTTTGCCAGCACCTGCATTAATTTAGCCAATTGCATCGAATCAGCCAAGTTATCTGCGTAGCTGTTATCAGCCATCGACTTCATCCAGGCTAAATCGGCACCGGCTGAAAAATGCTTACCTTCTGTTTTTAAAACCAAAGCGCGAATATCAAGCGTATTTGCATGTTCAATACACTGAATCAGCTCATGTATTACTTCGCTGTTAAATGCGTTTCTTTTTTCTGGGCGGCTTAATACAAGTACAGCCACATTAGATTTTGTTATTTGTAGTGTTACTGACATTTTGCGCTCCGGTTACATTCTAAATACGCCAAATTTCGAATCACGTTTTGGTGCGTTGTTCGCAGCCGTTAACGCAAGCCCTAATACATTACGCGTATCGGCAGGGTCTATAATACCGTCATCCCACAAGCGTGCGCTGGCGTAATACGGATGACCTTGCTCTTCGTACTGGTCAATAATTGGCTTTTTAAAGTCACTGATTTCTTGCTCGCTCATGCTTTGACCTTTGCGTGCTAAACCATCTTGTTTAACTTGCGCCATTACACCCGCTGCTTGTTCGCCGCCCATGACCGAAATTCGGGCATTAGGCCACATCCACATCATGGTTGGTTCAAATGCACGGCCACACATTCCGTAGTTACCTGCGCCGTAAGAGCCGCCAATAAGTACTGTAAATTTAGGCACATCAGCACACGAAACCGCCATCACCATTTTAGCGCCGTGCTTTGCAATGCCTTCGGCTTCGTATTTTTTACCCACCATAAAGCCGGTAATATTTTGTAAAAACACTAAAGGAATATTGCGCTGAGCACACAGCTGAATAAAGTGCGCGCCTTTTTGCGCCGACTCACTAAATAAAATACCGTTATTAGCCACTATGCCAACGGGGCTGCCATAAATGCTGGCAAAACCGGTGACTAACGTTTCACCAAAATAGCGTTTAAATTCATCAAATGATGAGTCATCTACAGTGCGCGCTATTACTTCGCGTACATCAAACGGCTTTTTAAGATCGGTGCCTACAATGCCGTAAAGCTCGTTAATATCATAACGAGGTGGTTTTACATCCTCTAGAAGAGGGGCGGTCGGACGTGTGTAGTTAATGCGCTCAATACATTGGCGCGCAATAGACAGCGCATGAGCATCGTTTTCAGCGTAGTGATCGGCGACACCCGACACTTTACAGTGCACATCGGCACCGCCTAGTTCTTCGGCTGTTACTTCTTCGCCTGTTGCTGCTTTTACAAGCGGCGGGCCTGCTAAAAATATAGTGCCTTGATCTTTTACAATAATGCTTTCATCGGCCATAGCAGGTACGTACGCACCACCTGCGGTACATAATCCCATTACCACGGCAATTTGTGGAATACCTTTACCCGACATACGGGCTTGATTGTAAAAAATACGACCAAAATGCAGTTTGTCCGGAAATACATCGTCTTGCTCAGGCAGGTTTGCACCGCCCGAATCTACAAGATAAATACACGGTAAGTGGCAGCGCTCTGCTATGTCTTGTGCGCGTAAATGCTTTTTAACAGTAAGCGGAAAATACGTACCGCCTTTAACCGTGGCATCGTTTGCAATAATCATGCATTCAATGCCTTTAACACGGCCTATACCGGCTACAACACCGGCGCACGGTATTGCTTGTTCGTACACACCAAAGGCAGCAAATTGCGAAATTTCTAAAAACGGTGAGCCTTCGTCAATTAACGTACTTATACGGTCGCGTACAAATAATTTACCACGGCCTTCGTGGCGCTCCTTTAATGCCGCGCCTCCGCCTTGGCTAATTGTTGCTACTTTACTGCGTAAATCATCCACCAGCGCCGACATGTTTTTATGGTTTTGCACAAACGTTGGATCGTGAGGGTTAACGCTCGATTTTAAAATCGTCATGGTTTAATCCTTAACGGCTTTCAGTGAAAAGTTCGCGACCAATAAGCATACGGCGTATTTCTGATGTACCTGCACCAATTTCGTATAATTTAGCATCACGAAGCAGGCGACCCGTTGCGTATTCGTTTATGTAGCCATTGCCACCTAAAATTTGAATCGCGTCAAGCGCCATTTTAGTCGCAAGTTCTGCTGCATATAAAATGGCACCGGCAGCATCTTTACGGGTTGTTTCGCCACGGTCACAAGAGCGAGCTACCGTATACACATATGAACGGGCAGCATTCATTTGTGTATACATGTCGGCTACTTTGCCCTGAATTAACTGAAATTGACCAATAGGGGTGTCAAACTGTTTACGCTCGTGAATATACGGTACCACTATGTCCATACACGCTTGCATTATGCCAAGCGGGCCTGCTGCAAGTACTACGCGTTCGTAATCAAGGCCACTCATAAGTACTTTAACGCCTTCGTTTAAGTTACCTAAAATGTTTTCCTGGGGCACTTCGCAGTTTTCAAATACCAGCTCACAGGTGTTTGAGCCGCGCATGCCCAGTTTGTCGAGCTTTTGCGCCGTAGAAAAACCAGGAAAGTTGCTCTCAACAATAAACGCGGTAATGCCTTTAGCGCCGGCGTTTAAATCTGTTTTAGCGTAAATAACGAGTGTGTGTGCGTCGGGGCCATTGGTGATCCACATTTTGTTGCCGTTTAAAATGTACTTATCGCCTTTTTTCTCGGCTTTAAGTTTCATCGATACAACGTCAGAGCCCGCATTAGGCTCGCTCATTGCAAGAGCACCAATGTGCTCGCCACTAATAAGCTTTGGTAAGTATTTTTCTTTTTGAGCTTGTGTACCGTTACGGTTAATTTGATTAACACACAGGTTAGAATGTGCTCCATAGCTTAAACCTATAGAGGCACTGGCACGGCTAATCTCTTCCATAGCAATAACATGTTCTAAGTAACCTAAACCGGCGCCACCAAGTTCTTCAGATACGGTCATACCTAGTACGCCCATTTCGCCCATTTGAGTCCAAAGTTGATTTGGAAAAGCGTTATCTAAGTCAGTTTTTTCAGCAAGCGGGGCAATCTCCTGACTCGCAAAACTGTTTACGTGGTCGCGGATCATATCGGCGGTTTCGCCAAGGCCAAAGTTCATTTCTTTATATAGTGAAATAGTGCTCATGATTCATTCCTGTGTGGCGTGTGTGTTGTCAGTGTGTTGTTATTTTAAAAATAAACTTACTCGTCTATTTTATTAAGCGTGTCTCTGCAGCGGCGCTCGGCCGTCACCAACTCCATAAGAACAACTTTAATGTCGTCCATTTGTTGAGATAGGTCAGACTTTTTATCGGCTATTAAATCAAGCATGGTAACCAGCTGCTTAGCGCTCGACTTATCAGCGTCGTACAGTTCAAACAAACGACCGGTTTCGGCCAATGTAAAACCAAGGCGCTTACCACGTAATATTAGTTTTAAACGCACTTTGTCGCGCTTTGAATAAATACGTGTTTGACCATTACGCTCTGGGGTTATTAACCCTTGATCTTCGTAAAAGCGAATGGAGCGGGTTGTAATGTCAAATTCTTTAGCGAGTTCGCTAATGCTAAATGTTTGTTCATTACTAGCCGGCATTTTGGCTGAGCTTGCAAAGTTTGTTTGATTATCTGGTTTCATAATTGTATTTACCTCATTCGAATAACCCCAATATAAGTGAAGTTTACGTAAAGGTAAAGCTTGGCGTAGTTTGAAACTATTTATAAAGGAATGTTGGTGCGAAGAATTGACTTATTTTATTAATTTTCAGTAGGTTAATTTTATTTCCTCAGTGTGGCCTAACAGCTGGAAAATAATGCTTACACATATAAAACTAAAAATTAAGCTGTTTTTAGTTGACGTTGGCGTAAACGTTAGTATTGTGTGTAGGTATTAAATAATAAATGAATACTAAATTAATAGAGCAAATATACTAACAATTATTTGCATTAAATTACAACGGAGTTAGTTATGACTTTAGAATCAGTGGTAATTGTAGCAGCAAAACGCACCCCAATGGGTGGTTTTATGGGAGCGTTAAGTGATGCGCAGTCTACCGAGCTTGGCGCTACCGCCATTGCCAGTGCACTTGCACAAACTGGTTTAGCTAATGATGCAATAGATGAAGTAATTATGGGCTGTGTATTACCAGCAGGCCTTGGACAAGCACCTGCACGCCAAGCAATGTTAAAAGCAGGCCTTGCACTTAGCACTGGCGCTACAACAATTAATAAAGTATGTGGCTCTGGTTTAAAAGCCGCCATGCTTGCAAACGATTTAATTAAAGCAGGCTCTATTCAATCTGCTATTGCTGGTGGCATGGAAAGCATGACAAACGCACCGTACTTTATACCAAAAGCGCGTGGCGGAATGCGTATGGGACATGGCGAAATAAAAGATCACATGATGAGCGATGGCCTTGAAGATGCATACGACAACAAAGCTATGGGTTGTTTTGCACAAGACACCGCCGACGAATACGGCATTGGCCGCGAGCAAATGGATGCGTTTGCATTAGGCTCATTAAGTAAAGCAAAAGCCGCGATACAAAATGGTAGCTTTGATAACGAAGTTGCCCCGCATACGATGCAAACACGCAAAGGCGATGTAACAGTTTCGATTGACGAGCAACCAGGTAACGCCCGCCCAGAAAAAATTCCAAGCCTGCGTGCAGCCTTTAAAAAAGACGGCACCATTACAGCGGCTAATTCATCGTCAATTTCAGACGGTGGCGCAGCGCTTATATTAATGAGCGAATCAAAAGCAAAAGAGCTGGGGTTAACACCGCTTTGTAAAATTGTGGCGCACAGTACTCACTCTCAAAAACCAAGTGAATTTACTGTAGCGCCAGTAGGTGCAATAAGCAGCGTGCTTGAAAAAGCAGGCTGGGCTGTAAACGATGTTGACCTTTGGGAAATTAACGAAGCATTTGCCATGGTAACCATGCTGGCTATTAACGAGTTAAAACTTGATGAAAGCAAAGTAAACGTGAATGGCGGTGCATGTGCATTGGGTCATCCAATTGGTGCAAGCGGCGCGCGTATTTTAGTAACGCTTATTCATGCCCTTAAAAACCGAGGCCTTAAAAAAGGCATTGCGTCTTTATGTATTGGTGGCGGTGAAGCGGTTGCTATGGCCGTAGAAGCTTACTAATTAGGGTTACATGAATAGCTAGACGAATACTTTAACGAATAACTATAAAGGCGCTGCACTCATAATACTAACAAAGCGGCGCTACCAATTTTAAAAGAGAACACACAACTCACACACTAGGATTTAATCATGCACCAAGTACCACTACTTATTAATGGCGAATTTATTCAATCAGCGTCTAAAGAGCTTATCGATGTTATAAACCCAGCAACTCAAGAAGTACTTGCACAAGTGCCATGTACCACCGAGTCAGAAATGGATGCAGCAATTGCCTCAGCCTCTGAAACGTTTAAAACATGGAAAGACGTACCTATTACTGAACGTGCTCGCATTATGATGAAGTACGCGGCGCTATTAAAAGAACATCACGATGAGCTTGCTACCATTATTTGCCACGAATTGGGTAAAACGTTTGAAGATGCAAAAGGCGATGTTTGGCGTGGTATTGAAGTAGTAGAACAAGCCGCTAACGCGCCATCATTAATGATGGGTGAAACAATGGAAAACGTAGCGCGTAAAATCGATACGTATTCTTACATGCAGCCACTTGGCGTGTGTGCAGGTGTTACCCCGTTTAACTTCCCTGCGATGATCCCACTTTGGATGTTCCCGCTGGCTATTGTGTGTGGTAACACCTTCATTTTAAAACCGTCTGAGCAAGATCCACTTACACCAATGCGTTTAGCAGAGCTATTTATTGAAGCCGGCGCACCAAAAGGCGTATTACAAGTTGTTCACGGTACAAAACCACAAGTAGACCGTTTACTAGAAGATAAAGCTGTGCGTGCTATTTCGTTTGTTGGCTCGTGTGGTGTAGGTGCTTATATTTATTCTAAAGGCACACAAAATCTTAAACGCGTGCAAGCGTGTGTTGGCGCTAAAAACCACATGGTTATTATGCCAGATGCAAGTAAATCGCACGTTGTAAACAACCTAGTAGGCGCATCGGTAGGTGCTGCTGGTCAGCGTTGTATGGGTATTTCGGTTGCTGTATTTGTAGGTCAAGCAAGTCAGTGGATAGATGAAATTAAAGCAGGCTTTGAAAATGTACGCCCAGGCGTGTGGGATGATGCAAATGCAGCATACGGTCCACAAACATCAAAAGCAGCAAAAGCACGTATTTTATCACTCATTGCCGGTGGTAAAGAGCAAGGCGCTACTTGTTTAATTGATGGTTCTGACTTTACAGTTGAAGGGTATGAGCAAGGTAACTGGGTTGGCCCAACGTTATTTACCGATGTAACCAAAGAGATGGATTTATATAAAGAAGAAATATTTGGCCCAGTACTGGCGTGTATGTTTGTAGACACGCTTGATGAAGCAATCGCACTTATTAACGACAGCCCTTACGGTAACGGTACCTCGTTATTTACCTCAAGCGGCGCAGTGGCTCGTAAATTCCAACACGAAATTGAAGTAGGCCAAGTAGGTATTAATGTGCCAATTCCGGTGCCACTTCCGTTCTTTTCGTTTACTGGTTGGAAAGGCTCGTTTTACGGCGATACACACACGTACGGTAAACAAGGCATTCGTTTTTACACAGAAACTAAAACGATTACCTCACGTTGGTTTGAAGACGACATTGCGTCGGGTCCAAATATGAGCATTAACTTAAAATAATCGTAATTAAAAAATGAGTAAATAAAAGAATAATTAATAATAAAGATGGGCGCGAAGGCTACTTCACACACAACACACATAAGCCTTCGCCGCTCGTCACAAACTACTCCCGTGACGGGAAACACTAACAACACAACTAACATAATTAAAGAGGTCTACCATGGACTTTAACTTATCTGAAGATCAACAAGCCTTTGCTCAAACAGCACGCCAATTTGCCGAGTCAGAACTTGCGCCCCATGCAGCAAAATGGGATCGCGAACATATTTTTCCTAAAGACACGATTAAAGCAGCGGGCGAGCTTGGTTTTTGTGGTTTATACACGCCAGAGGAAGCAGGCGGCCTTGGTTTATCTCGTTTAGATTCGAGTATTATTTTTGAACAACTTGCTATGGGTTGTACCGCAACAACGGCCATGTTAACCATTCATAATATGGCTACCTGGATGGTAGCAAGTTTTGGTACCGATGCCGTTAAAGACAAATACGTAGAGCAATTAGTAATGGGCGAGTTACTTGCCTCTTACTGTTTAACAGAGCCAGGCTCGGGCTCAGACGCCGCATCACTTAAAACAAAAGCCGTGCTTGAGGGCGATGAGTACGTTATTAACGGCTCAAAAATGTTTATATCGGGCGCGGGCGAAACCGAAGTATTAGTGGTAATGGCACGTACAGGCGGCGAAGGCGCTGCGGGTATTTCGGCATTTGTAGTCCCGGCCGACGCAAAAGGCGTTGAATACGGCAAAGCCGAAGAAAAAATGGGTTGGAACGCACAACCTACACGCCTAATTAGCTTTGAAGATGTACGCATTCCTGCGCATAACTTATTAGGCGCAGAGGGCGAAGGCTTTAAATTTGCGATGCAAGGCCTTGATGGCGGTCGAATTAACATTGCCACATGTTCAATTGGTACAGCGCAAGCGGCGCTTAATACAGCCCGTGAATATTTAAAAGAACGTACACAATTTGGTAAACCATTGGCTGCGTTTCAAGCATTGCAATTTAAAATTGCCGATATGAACACCGAGCTTGTAGCTGCGCGCCAAATGGTTAGGCTTGCTGCATTTAAACTTGATAATAACGACGTTGAAAAAACCACTTACTGCGCCATGGCTAAACGTTTTGCTACCGATGTTGGCTTTACTGTGTGTAACGACGCACTGCAAATTCATGGTGGTTACGGTTACATAAAAGAATACCCGCTTGAGCGCCATGTACGTGATGTACGTGTTCATCAAATTTTAGAAGGCACTAACGAAATTATGCGTGTGATTATAGCGCGCCGAATTTTAGCTGAGTCTGCAAACGACGTTTTATAAGGATCAATGTATGTCAGAATCTAAATCTAATCCGAGTATTGAACTAACAACCGAAGGTCATGTTGCTATTTTAACGATGTCTAACCCGCCAGCAAACACCTGGACAAAAGACACCCTAGTTGATTTAAAAAATACCGTTAATGAGCTTAATAATAATAAAAATATTTATGCATTAGTACTGACAGGTGAAGGCGAGAAGTTTTTTAGCGCAGGTGCCGACCTAAACGTATTTGCTGGTGGCGATAAAGGCGTAGCCGCCGATATGTCGCGTGTATTTGGTGAAGCATTTGAAGCGCTTACTAATTTTAGAGGCGTGTCGGTAGCAGCCATAAACGGCTATGCAATGGGCGGCGGGCTAGAAGTCGCCCTTGCGTGCGACGTACGTATAGCGGAAGAGCAAGCACAAATGGCGCTCCCTGAAGCTAAAGTTGGGTTGCTACCGTGTGCGGGTGGCACACAAAATTTAGCATGGCTAGTTGGCGAAGGCTGGGCAAAACGCATGATTTTATGTGGCGAGCGCCTAAAAGCTGATAAAGCTCTGCAAATTGGCTTAGTAGAAGAAGTAGTACCACAGGGTGAAAGCTTTGCGGCAGCATTAAAACTGGCCAACCAAGTGGCCGATCAAAGCCCTACCTCAGTTGCAGCATGTAAAACATTGATTCAAAAAGGGCGCCATCAACCAATGGCAAGTGTATTGCCTCTTGAGCGCGAGTTATTTGTTGGTTTATTTGATACCGAAGATCAACAAGAAGGCGTAAATGCCTTTTTAGAAAAACGCCGCGCTAACTGGGTAAACCGCTAATGAGTGCTTTAACATTATTAAATAGCGCCGATGAGCCCGTGGTATTTGAAACCGCAACCGCAGAAAACGGCAGTTTAATTGGGCTTATTACACTCAACGCGCCAAAAGCCTTAAATGCACTTAATTTTGAGATGATCAAGTTACTTGAACCGCAATTGCGAGCTTGGCAAGACGATGATGCTATTGCTATGGTCTTGTTAAAAGGCGCAGGCGATAAAGCATTTTGTGCAGGCGGCGATGTTGTAAGCCTTCATCATGCAATGGCGCAAGGTAAACCAACAAGCTTAGTTGAAGAGTTTTTTACGCTAGAGTACAAGCTTGATTACCTTATTCATACCTTTGATAAACCTATCCTCGTTTGGGGTAACGGCATAGTAATGGGCGGCGGTTTAGGGCTAATGGCCGGTGCTAGCCACCGCGTTGTAACTGAAACATCACGCATTGCCATGCCAGAGCAAACCATAGGTTTATACCCTGATGTAGGCGGCAGTTACTTTTTACATAAAATGCCACAAAGTGTGGGGCTATTTTTAGGGCTAACGTCGGCATCAATTAACTGCGACGACGCGCGTTTTGTATCGCTTGCCGATCACTTTATCGACAGCACTAAATATGATTCCATGCTTGCGCAAATTTTAGCAGCTAAATGGGGCAAAACCGCAAGCTTAAATCATGAGCGTTTAACTAAGTTATTAACCGATTTAGACAACCAATCTGCGCGTATGCCAAAAGGCAATATAAAAGCTAACCTAAAAACAATTCAAAAGCTGGGTGAGTTTAAAACCTTACAGGAGCAAGTTGATTATATTTTAGGGCTAGCTACTGACGATAAATGGCTACAGCGCGCTCAAAAGTCACTTAAACACGGATGCCCACTAAGCTGCGCGCTCGTTAGTGAACAATTAAAAACAAGCAAAGGCAAAAGCTTATTAGCGTGTTTTAAAATGGAGCTGGGTATGTCGGTTCGCGCTGGCGAAGTAGGTGAATTTCAAGAAGGCGTAAGGGCGCTACTAATAGATAAAGACGGCGCACCTAATTGGCAATACAAAACACTTAGTGATGTACCACAAACAATAATAGACAGCTTTTTTGTTAACCGCTTTGGCGAAAACCACCCACTCAATGGCTTAGACACACCAACACACAAATAAAGGAAAGACGATGACTAAACTCAATATCGGTTTTATCGGCTTAGGCAATATGGGCGGCCCAATGGCGGCTAACTTAATTAAAGCTGGACATACTGTGAGTGTGTTCGATTTAAACCAGTCGGTCGTAAATGAACTTGCAAGCAAAGGCGCAAAAGCCGCAGTTGATGCAAAGCAGTGCGCAACCAATGCTGACGTACTTATTAGTATGCTACCTGCAGGCAAACATGTTAAATCGCTGTATTTAGGTAATAACGACGACAGCGGTTTAATTAACGTGCTAAGCAAAAATACATTAGTAATTGATTGCTCAACAATAGATGCAGAATCAGCACGTATTGTAGGCAGTGCACTTGGTAAACAAGGCATAAGCTTTGTAGATGCACCGGTATCGGGCGGCGTTGCAGGCGCAACTGCAGGCACACTTACTTTTATTGTAGGCGGCGAAAAAGCCGCGTTCGATAAAGCAAATACAGTGCTGAGTGATATGGGTAAAAACATATTTCATGCAGGCGATATTGGCGCAGGGCAAGTAGCAAAAATATGTAATAACATGCTACTTAGCATTTTAATGGCAGGCACCAGCGAAGCACTGCAAATGGGTATTAATAACGGCCTCGATCCTAAAGTACTTAGCGACATCATGACCGCAAGTTCGGGCCGTAACTGGACGCTTGAACTTTACAACCCTTGCCCAGGTGTAATGGATACAGCCCCTGCTAGTAACGATTACAAACCAGGCTTTATGGTTGATTTAATGGCTAAAGATTTAGGCCTTGCCATGGAAGCCGCGCAGCAAAGTAATTCATCAACCCCTATGGGTTCAATGGCTAAAAATTTATACACTATGCTACAGCACCAAGGTGCGGGTAGTGATGACTTTAGTGCCATTTTTAAACTGTTTTCAAAGTAGGAGCAACGCGTGGAAATTAAAAATAACACGGTAGTAATAACCGGTGGCGCACAAGGTTTAGGCTTTGCAATGGCGCAAAAGTTTGCACTTATGGGTGCTAACATTGCTTTAATAGATATGGCACAAGACTTATTAAACACCGCATGCGAGCAATTAACGCAGCTTGAAGGTGTAACTAGCAATATTAAAGGTTATGCCGCAAACGTAACAAATGAGAGCGAAGTAGAAAACGTATTTAATACCATTAACAGCGATTTTGGTCACATTGGTGTGCTTATAAACAACGCCGGTATTTTACGCGACGGCATGTTTATTAAGGCTAAAGACGGCAAAGTCGTTAAAAAAATGTCGCTTGAGCAATTTCAATCAGTGATTGATGTAAACCTGACAGGTGTGTTTTTAGCAGGGCGGGAAGCTGCAAGCCACATGATTGAATCTGGTAAAGGCGGCGTTATAGTTAATATGTCGAGCGTAGCGCGAGCAGGTAACATAGGCCAAACAAACTACGCGGCATCAAAAGCAGGCGTAGTGGCACTTACCACCACATGGGCTAAAGAACTTGGCCGATTTGGTATACGTGTAGGCGCTATCGCACCAGGTGTAATAAGTACCGCCATGACCGACGCCATGAAGCCCGAAGCCAAACAACGTATGCTTGCAGTAACGCCAGTAGGGCGCTTAGGCGAAAGCGATGAAATTGCGCATACTGCACAATACATAATCGAAAACGACTTTTTTACCGGTCGCGTGGTTGAAATAGACGGCGGCATTCGTCTGTAAACCGAACTGGATTAAGGTTGATTAAAAGCATAGCTCTTTGGGTTATGCTTTTTTGTTTTAAATCGAGGAGTTTATAATCTTGAAAAAGGGCTGATAACGGCGTTGGCAATTTGTTGTAAACCGCTTGCTAAACATAGGATCTTTAATCATCGTTAGAAAGATAAATTTTATAAATAATACTCAACTTTAAGAGTGCTGTGTATGGACAGTGCCTTGTATTTTGTCTAATAACATTATTAAAAGTCGTTTTGGTGTATTTTAACAACGGCAATTTTATAACATACGTAATTACTTGTTTACATTGAAGTTGTTTGATGGAATTATTGAGTTATGTAATATACGCCGTTTTGGGGTGTTATAACCCCCAAAAGTGGTGTTCAATAAACTGTTAGGCATATTCGAGAGTATCAATGAAAGCAGATGATTTATTCATGAAAGAAATAAGAAAGAGTAGAACATTCATTTTAGGTGCTGGATTCTCCGCTGGTGCTGGAGTGCCACTAACTGCTGAGCTTCTTTCGAAGGCAATGAATAAATTTGAAAACGAGTGTAATGGTATATTTCAAAGGGTTAATAATTACGCTAAAGAATGTTTTGAAATTGATGAAAGTGATGAGGTTGATTACTCTAAAGTTGGTTTTTCGGAGCTGTGTACTTTTTTAGAGTATATTGAACTTAAAGAATATGGTGGAGGTGAGCGGTGGTCGAGTAATGGGTCAAAAGAGAAAATAAACCTTCGATATTTTTTAGCTAAGACTTTGATTGAAATAACACCATCAGCAGACGATATCCCTAAGATATATATTGATTTTGTAAATGAATTACATGAAAGAGATATTGTTATTTCATTCAATTGGGACCCCCTATTAGAGCGCGCATTGGACTTTGTAAATAAAGCTTATACATATACATTCGAAGAAAAAAAAATAAAAATATGTAAGTTGCATGGGTCTGTAAATTGGCGCTTAGGAGAGGCATCTAACTATGCTAAGTCACCAATTAATTTGGGATGGGAGTCAATGAAATATACAGAAGGTATGATGGATACTGAAATGTATTTTTCAACTAGTGTTTTGTCAAAACACCATTGGTTCAATGGAAGGCGAAATCCTGAAATTGAACCCTTTCTAGTATTGCCCGGTTATGGAAAATCATTCGATGTAAGAGCTAACGCTGTTATGTGGTATAAACCTGAATTTGTATTTGGTTTTACGCATGATGTTTACATTATTGGTCTAAGCCTTGCTCCTGACGACTTCTTTATACGAAGTTATTTTCTATCAACTTTGCCATATTTATCTGATTCTATGGCGACACACAAAAGAACTATTCACATTATAAACCCTGACAGGAGTGTGGAAGATAATTATTCTTTTGTTACCAAAACCCAACAGTGTGTTATTCATTGCGAATATTTTGATAGTAAACATATAGATAGCATGCGTGAAAATAGACAATCCGCCTAACAAGCGCTTTAAACGGAACTAAAACAGTTGGCTCAGTTCCTCGCTCCACATTATAGCCAACAATTTTAGCCCGCTTAAGCGGGCGTTGAGGCTGTAGAATTACTCTTTTTTAAGAAAAACAGCCTGTTTTATGGGTTCCAAATGCATTACCTAATGCTCTAAAAACGCTTAGAGTTAATTAAAGGAACTCGTTTTTTAATTGAATTTGGCTGTTGGAGTTATCCTACAGTCTCGTTAGCTGCCTTCACTGCTCTGGAGAAATTTTTTAATTATGTCTAAAAGCACTTATGACGAACCTCGCCCTACAATTTCAGCTGACTTAAGGCGAGCTGTAAATGTAGAATCCGGTCATACCTGCGCTATAAAAGGGTGTGCTGAGCATACTTATCTAGAAATTCATCATATTGATGAAAATCGTGAAAATAATACTTTAGAAAATTTAGTACTATTATGCGATAAACATCATAAAATGGCTCATGCAAAAGTTATTGATAGAAAGGCTTTAAGGGAATATAAAAAGTTACTGAGTGACAATCATGATTCACAAATCATTGATAAAATAGAAGAGCTTAAAGAGTTAGTGCAAGGGCAAAAAAATAGTCAACCTATCTCAGAGCCAACAGATAGCCAACCTGTTGATGAACATATAAAAAGATTAGCTCCTAAACGTTTCGAGATTTTAAACTTTGCTCTTTACCATGTAGCTATTGCTCATTATGAAAAAAGTCATAATCTGTATTTTGAGCACCAAGTGGAATATGTAAAAGGTGACTCTAAGCTCATGCTAGACGCCTTACGTCAAGATGATGATTTACCAGAAGATATAATCATTGAAGTACAATATTTTAGAAAACCATATATGGATGCACCTGTTTATGGTAGTTGGGTTGAAAAGAAAGTTGAACTCTACGAGCTTTTAACTGGGCGTCAAGCGAGAGGCATTCTACTTGTTATAGTAGGTAGAGAAAGAATGGCTAGTGGTGACTATTTGAACCTCACGAGGAAAGGTGTAGAGGACTGTTCAAGAAACATATCAATTGAGGTTTATACATGTGAAGAAGTTGGATTTCATCCAGGAGCAATTAGTACAGCTATGTTTCAGTCAAATCTAAAAAGCAGCTAACAACACGGCCTGAGGTGGACAGCAAGCGCTAAAGCTCACTTTCCACCGCAAATTTTAACCGTAATGATTAGAATGACACCCATCCTAATCATTAGAAAAAAAGCCAACAAAAACAGTGTGAAGAGTGCATTATTATAAATAATGAATCACGCAAAAAGCTGAGCTATGTAGACAAAATGAAAGTAACAATAGACAGCTCAATCGAGCTACGATAGCTGTTTATTAAAGAATGGCAAACGGCTCGGCTGTATCTAACCGGCTTTCCTTTAAATAAAAAGTGGAATATTACAGTGAATAAAGGCATGAATAAACTGACCTTACGGGGTCGAGCGAAAGTGAATGCCTTTACTTTATTGTGTGGCAACTGTATTGCCTTGTTCATAATATAGAAAAGCTGCAAAAGACGATGCATTAAGAAATGGAGGCCCTTTTACCCTAAATTAAAGCTACTCAACCAGCCGCAACCCCTTCCAAAACGCCAATTAAAACAATATCAAACACTTTTTTATATTTTGCGTAAAATTACAGTAATCAATTGAACGAAAATAGGAACTCAGCTATGGTTTGTTTATAAATAAAAATAAATAAAAAACGAGTTAATCTACAGACTCGTTATGTTGCTCAAGTTTGGAGTTCAAATGGGATTTAAGTTTTGGATTGTTAGAGCATTAAAAGTATTTCTTGGAGTAGCAGCCTTACTTTTTATAGTTGAGTTGCTTAAACAGCATTCAGTACAAGAAGCATTAATTTTTGCTTTTATTTGGTCTTCAATAACAACAGCAGTATTCATATGTTCAAGACTATATCAATCACGTAAAGGTGTAGAGTGTGCTTTGTGTAATGATATTCCAGACAAAAGTGATAAAAACACCTAACAAAACGCCCTGAGGTGGGCGACTAGTAAAATTTGTCTATTAATTGCAAATTTTAATAGTGGTGCTTTAAAGCCGCTAAATAAGTCGATTCATCGTAGGATGTATTCGTTTTCCAACACCTAAATAAAATCTAGCAAGGAACGTATATGAATTTATTTGAGAACAAAACTGTAATTGAGTTTGAAATATCAGAAACAGGCCACCAAATTGTTGAAGCTAAAATTAACGGTAAATTGTTACGTTTTATTTTAGATACTGGCGCTGGGACATCTGTTTTAGACAGGGGATGCCTAAGTGAGTTAGGCATTGAAGAAAAACTCAATGTTGAGAATGCAGCAGGCTTGGGCACTTCGGATCACGCTATGGGAGATATAGAAGTTGATTCAATTGAGTTTGGAAATGCCTTGTTTGAAAGTCCTGACTTTGTGTCACTTAATCTTGACCATGTTCAGGTAGCGGGTGGTGAAAAGGGAGTACATGGCTTGTTAGGCTCTCCCTTTTTTACTCAATACCAAGCAGTTATCGATTTTTCAAAAAGTAGGTTGGAGCTTTTTAATAAAAAAATTAAATAACTAACCTAAACTTTGTGCTTTAAATTTTATCTAACGCACCATGTTTATGGATTTAACTATGGCATGGTGCGACAGCTGTTATTGTTTACAATTTGTATTTCAAAGCTACTTTTCTAGTTCTTTTTTAATAACTCTTTTCTTATAATTTCAGCCCCAGCGCTCAGGGCATTTAACTTGCCGTTAGCGATATGGTGAGGTAGTGGAGCCATGCCGCAGTTTGTACACGGGTAGAGTTTGTCGGCATCTACAAATTGCAGTGCTTTACGTAGCGTATTAGCTACTTCTTCTGGCGTTTCGATAGTATGATTTGCTACATCAATTGCGCCTACCATTACTTTTTTACCGCGAATGAGTTCTAGTAAATCCATTGGTACATGCGAGTTATGGCACTCTAGTGAGATAATATCGATATTAGATTGTTGAAGCTTAGGGAATGCTTCTTCGTACTGTCGCCATTCATTGCCGAGTGTTTTTTTCCAATCTGTATTGGCTTTAATGCCGTAGCCATAGCAAATATGCACCGCGGTTTCGCATTTAAGCCCTTCAATTGCGCGCTCTAAACAGGCAATACCCCAGTCGTTCACTTCATCAAAAAATACGTTAAACGCGGGCTCATCAAATTGAATAATATCAACGCCTGCGGCTTCTAATTCTTTTGCTTCTTGATTGAGTATTATGGCAAATTCCCACGCTAGTTTTTCGCGGCTTTTATAATGATCGTCGTAAAGCGTGTCTATCATTGTCATTGGGCCTGGCAATGCCCATTTAATAGGTTGTTTGGTTTGCTTGCGTAAAAATTTAGCGTCTTCAACAAACACAGACTTTTGACGGCTCACAGGACCAACAACGGTGGGTACACTTGCGTCGTATCGGTCACGAATTTTTACTGTTTTACGTTTTTCAAAGTCAACACCGTTTAGATGCTCTATGAATGTAGTTACAAAATGCTGCCTT
Source organism: Pseudoalteromonas sp. 78C3 (assembly GCF_002836695.1). NCBI lineage: Bacteria > Pseudomonadati > Pseudomonadota > Gammaproteobacteria > Alteromonadales > Pseudoalteromonadaceae > Pseudoalteromonas > Pseudoalteromonas sp. 78C3. Next base: position 10,652 of record NZ_PJAV01000151.1, on the reverse strand, counting down.
GTTTGCTCGCCATCGCTAACAATATCAATGCCTGCTTGTTGCTGGTCGAATAATGACAAGCGTAGGGCGTCATGTTTTCCTTGGGTTAATTCGTCACCTTGTAATTTCCAAGGTGACCAAAGTGTTTCTGGCTCTGCAAGCCATAAAGGCTTAGGTAAACTGCCAGCGGTAGATGTAGGTAGTAATTTTTTCATAATAAATAATGCCGTATATTTTAGTTAATTATTAAACGTATCGTTAAGCGCGTTATTACTGCTTGTTACTATTAGTTGTTATGACAGATAGCTAGTAGAGAATTGCTCAAGAACTCTTTGGTACGGCTTGATAAAATGCTCTTGTGCAAACTTGCCTTGCTCGTTTGCTAATTTGCCGCGCTCTTCTCGGTCATACACAATTTGCGTTAGTGAGTGGTCCAAGTTTTTTAAGTTTGGTTTATATGATTTACCCGCTGTTGCGTTGGCATTATAAATCTCTGGTCTGTAGATTTTTTGAAACGTCTCCATCGTACTAATGGTGCTTATAAGCTCAAGATTGCTGTAATCATTAAGTAAATCACCAAAGAAGAACAATGCTAAAGGCGCGGCGCTATTTTGTGGCATAAAATAACGTACCTGTAAGCCCATTTTTTTGAAGTATTGCTCAGTTAAAGACGATTCATTTGGTTCGTATTCAACGCCAAGTACCGGGTGTTGGTTTTCGGTGCGGTTATAGGTTTTGTTATCTGACACACTTAGGCATATAACCGGCGGTTTTTTAAAGTTTTGTTTGTATGTATCCGAGTTTACGAATGACTGAAATAGCTTGCCATGTAAAACCCCAAAGTCATCAGGAATACTAAATTGAGGCTTGCCTTTATTGTGCTCTTGTAGGAGTACGCTAAAGTCGTAGTCGCGTACATACGATGAAAAGTTGTTTCCTACAATGCCTTCAATACGCTTATTTGTTTTATGGTCAACAATATTTGTTTTTAATATTTCGATAGAGGGGAAGCTTTCGCCGCCGTCTTCAATACCTATCTCAACAGAGATAATTTCAAGCTCAACAGCATAACGCTCACCTTTGGTGTTATCCCAGTGGGCTAGGGCATTAAAACGGTTGTTAATCATGTTTAAGGCGTTACGCAAGTTTGCTTTGCGGTATTCACCTCTGGCTAAATTAGCAAAGTTGGTTGTGATACGCGTATTAGTTGATGGATGATAATTTTCGTCGAGTGAAACGCTCTTAATATTAAATGTAAAATCTTTTTTCATCGTGTTTATATCCAATTTTATAATTTAAACCTGATTGATGCTCTGCGCTTTATTAGCCTTGCAACTTACTGTGCTGTTTTTGTTATTCAGCGGCTTTAAGTTGTTAGTAATAGTGTTTAGCGCTAAGGGATGAGTAATTTATACGTTGATTGGTATATGAATAAAAACGGTTTAATTTCACATAAAACATGAGTCATATTCATTAATCATTATTGTTAGATTCGATTACGTAGCAATTGACGAAAAAAAGGCACAAATCGATAAAAATAAAGGATGGATGTTTAGCCGTTTAGACTTCCTTTGTTTTAGTGTGCGCTTTATTCATGTTGAACATGAGGAATATTCAAAGTGATTTTTTATTGCTATAACAGTACATTAGCCAAGTTTTTAGTATGTTGCGTCGTTGTTTATACTAAAAGTCATCACTGGAAAGTTTTAATTAGCTATAAAGGCAGATACTTCAGCTCATCTAACCTAAATGATAAACCGACTTTTTTGAGTACGTATATAAATGCTTGTAAATTAATAAAAGCGTTATTAGCCATATTAGTAGCGATGGTAGTACGTTAAGTAAGTTATACTCGTTTTTCATCACCTCACCTATTGAGTATTCGTGGATATCAAAGGCACTTGTATTGCATCAACTATTGATGAGCATGGCCCTGTTTATGTATATCAAACAAAAAAAAATCTTATTCTCAGCTTTGACGGAAAAATTTATCAAAGCTGTATTAAATTAAATAATATTAACGGGTTAAGCTTAGCTTATACGCAAGCTATGATGGCTGCGCTTTTTTTTATTCCGCACTTAAAAACCGCGATGATAATGGGACTTGGGGCGGGCTCTATAGCAAAAAGTCTTTATCATGCGTTTCCTGCACTGACTATACATACCGTTGAATACCGTAAAGCCGTTGCTGATATGGCTATAAAATATTTTGAAGTTCCTGTGTCAGAACGTTTGTTTATTCATATTGATGATGCGGCAAACTACATGAAAAACACGCAGATAAAAACGGACGTTATTTTTTCTGATTTATATAGCTCAGAAGGGATGGAATCAGATCAGGTGCAATCATCTTACTTACGCGATTGTAAAAATGCGCTCACTTTTGATGGTGTTTTAGTACTTAATATTTGCCATACCAAAGTTGGGCAGAGGGAAGCGTTTGATCAACTTCTTGAGAAAGAATTTGCAGGAAAGATTCTTAGTTTTATTATTGAAGGCGGTAATAAAATTGTGTTCGCTTTTAACAATAAAATGCCTGCACTTAGTGAAGATGAATTACTTGCTAAAGCTCACGCGTTACAAAAATTAATAAACGTACCAATGACGCGCTATGCCGGGCTTTTATTTAATTGAAATGGTTAGTTTGATTTACTGGTAAATGACGCGATTGAATCCATCCATCTATCTGTTGTTCATTTAAACTTGGTTAAACTAATCATACTCTGAATAAAAATAATAAAGTACATACCCGTACGGAAACACTTATACATGGATTACTGTAAAAATATAATCGCTAAATTTATAAGCGCGATGCAAAAGCGGCCTGGATTATTGGCTGTGTTGGCGTTTTTGTCGGGCGTTGCCAGCTTTGCACTTGTAGATAGAAAAGAGTCTTTTTCGCAAGTTATTGCGATATTTTTACTTATTAGTTGGTTGTGGCTAATTATTGATAATTGGCTACGAGACAAAGTAGAAGAAAAATTTGGTGTGGCTGTATCTCCTAATGTAATGCGTTTTGCTCTGCAAATGGTGCAGCAAGAAAGCTTATTTTTTGCTTTGCCGTTTTTTTTAGCGGTTACGCAGTGGGACCATCCTCAAGCATTTTTTACCTCCCTCATTGTGTTATGTGCGGTTATATCGGTTATAGACCCCTTTTATTACAAAAAACTTGCTAGAAACCGTACGTTATTTAGTGTGTTTCATAACTTTGCTTTATTCGTTGTTTTGCTTGTTACTTTACCTATTTTGTTAAACCTTACAACGAGCCAAAGTTTAGCCGCCGCACTTATAACTGCTGTAGTGGTTACTCTACCGAGTTTAAACAATTTAATGCCTAATGCACGCTGGTGGCGTTTTCCTATTCTTGTATTGATTTTATGTGCTTTGAGCACTGCTGTGTGGCAATTAAGGAGCTATGTGCCTCCTGCTGCGCTGCGATTAACCGATATTACGTTAGCTCATGAAGTTGATTTACAGCATAAAAAGCCAGTAGGGAGTATTAAACAGTTAGACTCTTATACACTGCACCATCAAGGTTTATATAGTTGGACCGCTGTTAAAGCACCAAGAGGCTTAAATGAAAAAATATTTCATGTGTGGCTTCATAATAAAAAAGAAGTTGATCGGATCACGTTAAATATAAATGGCGGGAGAGAGCTAGGGTACAGAGCATGGACCCACAAGGTAAATTTCCCTAGTGACTCTGTTGGTAAGTGGCAAGTAAAAGTAGTCACCGAATCAGGTCAGTTAATAGGTTTAACGAAATTTACTGTTACACCTTAATTAACTTAGCTGGCTGTATTTTAAACACATAGCTGATATAGTTTTTGTATTCCAAACTAATGGACATAGTTAATGAGTATTGCATTTGAGATTTTATTTGGCTAATAGTTGAAACTTGTTTGAGTTTTTTATTTTACTCGACCGGCTGGCTGCTATTAAAAGTGGTAACGTTTGGGCAATATAATAGCGAGTTTAAGGATTTTGCATCTTATAAAGCGAGTAAAGCTAGAAGAGTCGACTTAATCTTCTTACTCGGTTTTTGTTTTTACGTTGCACTCATTGCCGTTATGGCTTATTTGAGTCACTAAACTGGCCAACAAATTAGGTTAATAATTTTAAGAATAATAAGCAGCTTAATGAGTTATTGCTGCTTATAGTTTTCCCCTTTATCGCACTTTTTTACACTTCCTACTTATACTTTTCCTGTTTTGCAATAGGGAACACCTCACCGTGAGTACTATAACTATCATCTGAACTATTAAATTAAGTACCTGCTAGAGCATTGCTCGGTGCGTATATAGCTTTGGTTTGTTGGTTTAAATCCGAGCTAATTGCAACTTGTAGTTTATGGGTAATACTTAGTAAATACTTCAAATCTAATAAATAAAACAATAAATGTGCATCCATTTATTGCGCTAATACGTTTTATAACAATACTATGCGCCACTTTTTACCATTTATGATGGTTTTGGACTTAATAAATGACTCACTATTTAAAATATGTATTTGTTATTACGACTCTAGCGGGAGTAAATACAGCTTACGCACAAGCAAAAACACAAGAGCACTATCAAGAGCTTGAAGTGGGCGTAGGCGGAAATATTAAGCATACCAATACTGACGTAAATTATAAAAATAAAGAGTTTGATTTACATATTCACCCATTATGGGAAAGCCGATATGTAACCGAAGGTCGAGATAACCTTGCTGGTAATGGTATTGCATCAATTGCTACTGAGTTTAATTATAAAAACTTTGCGGTGATCCCTTGGGCGGCAAAAGGTATTAGTAGTGATTATTCAGAGCTTAATTTAAATGCTATTTATACCGCTCACTTATCTGAGCGGATAGAGATGTATGTAGGTTATAACTATATTAAAGCTCGTGAAGAAGGCATTGATGCTCACGATAATGAGCTAAGCCTCGACTTTGCGTATCTCTATGCAGACGATATTCAGTTATTAAGTAGTGTTTATCATTCATTTGATGCCAGCGGTACATTTTTGGAGCTGGCAGTAAAAAAAGATTTTTATATTAACGATTTACTATTATTGGATATTCAATCGGGCGTGGGGTTTAATGCGGGGTATGTTAATGATGGGCACAACGGAATTAACAACGTAAAGTTTACTGCAAACTTGTCGTATCAGCTTTTTAATCAGTTAGCCTTATACACATATACAAGCTATAGCATTGCCGTTAATAAAGATGAAAAACGCTTTGCAGGTGACGAGACACTTCGAAATATATTTTGGGGTGGTGTAGGGATAAGTTATCAATACTAGGGCGTGCTTTTTCAAGGTTGAGTTTGAAGCAGTGTGTTTTACTTTTAGGCAGTTCAGAGCCCATTGGTAAAACCCTTGCTGCATGATTAAATAGATCTTAGGAGCAAATAGTAACACACGATAAAGTATGTTTAACGGCGCGGTTGTTGCTAAATTTCAGTTTTAAATTTAATTATTATTATGCTTTGAATCAATAAACTATGCGTATGTGTAATACACAATAACTAAAAAATGTTAGTGTTTAGCTATCGTTTAAAAAAGTTGAGAATTACATATGAAGTTTTTAGTATTTTTAGGCACAGTACGCGATAGCACTCCACCAAAACCAGCTCGCTTGGGCTTAAGGGTTTCTAGTGCTTGTATAGAATGCTTAACAGAGCATTTTGGCGATCATGAGTTTGAGCTAATTGATGCGTTGGATTTTCCTAGCGAAAACGTATTTAAACCACATTTTGCATACGCTAAAAGTAATGCACCTACAGAGCTCACTCTTTTAGCTGATAAAATTAAAGCCGCAGATGGTTATATAATGATTAGCCCTGAGTACAATCACAGCATGAGTCCAGCCCTCGCTGACTTACTTAATCATTTTGGTAGCTCACTATTTTCGTATAAACCAAGTGCAATAGTAACTTACTCAGCAGGACAGTGGGGTGGCGTAAGAGCGGCCATTAGTATGCGCACATTTTTATCTGAACTTGGCTGTTTGCCGGTATCGGCGATGATCCACGTGCCAAAAGCGCAAGATGTGTTTAGTGAGGATGGCAAACCTGTTGCAGGAGAGAGTCAATCATCGTGGTTTAATTATTTCTCACGCACGTTTAGCCAACTAATATGGTGGGCGCAGGCTGCTAAAGAGCATACCGAGGTGGTTGACCCGCAAAGTTTACTAAAAAGCTTTAAAACAGATCCTTCTCAGCGCAATGCACCTTAATACCCGCTAACTAATTGTTTGGATTGATTATAGAAACATGGCTGCATATAGTGGTATCATTAACGCTACATATTTTTAATAATGCATAATACCAATCCGCAATAATACTTAATCAATTTTAGGGATTAAATCGCTAACGGCATTAAAAAATTTTGATATAGAACAACTCAATAACGAAATTTTTGCTTTGTTATCAACACGGTTTTCTTGCCTCAAAATAGAACAATGAATTATGCGAATTGGTGTAAGAAACAAGGAAATTGTGTCTTGAAATATCTAGCCTTACTAAGTGTGCTAACGCTTAGTGCATGTAGTTCTGTTCCCCATAAAATTGAAATGAGCCAAAGTACGGCTGCAAATATGAACCTTATCGCTTTAACTGAGCAAAGTGCACCTAAGGGTGTTGCTGGCACTTACCAGTTTCATATTAAAGCGGCGGGAGCTCAGGGGAGTTGGTTGTATTTAAATACAGAAACTGATTATCGTGACAGGCGTTCAATTACGGTATCAATACAACCTAATGTGGTAGCAGAGCTTCAAAGTAAATACGGACAACCAGCAGACACCTTTTTTATTGATAAAACAATAGAAGTAACAGGCGAAGCCAAACGGGTAACTATCGATTTTATGAGCCGTGGAAGAGTCACTAATAAATATTATTATCAAACGCACATAGCTGTGTCATCACTCAAGCAACTTCGTGTTATTGAAAGTTAGTAAAAACAATGCACTGTATTTATATACAGTGCATTGTAAAAGCTTACTTTGAGCTTTAACGTTTACACTTAAATTTACTTTTCTGGCGCTACTTTAGCGCTGTTTTATTCAACGATTTCAAAACTCTTATTTAACCTATTGTAATCTCATTACATAAAACTAATAATTGGTTAGTTTTATAAGTTTGAGTACCTGTATTGAAAGCCAAAGAAATCCGCAATTTTTATATCAACGAAGAGCAATCTGTTTATTTGCTTTCGCACCGCGATGCTAAAAAACACCGCCAGTGGCTTAATATTTGTATTAAGCAGCTAACACTGCTGGGCTACAAAAACGTTGAAATGATTGGTTCAGGTGCTTTTGGTTTTGTGTTTGCAGGTGATGACGATAATGGCTTACCTTGGGTATTTAAGTTTTCGCGTATTACGCTTGCCCAAAGTGTACGTGATCGCCTAGAAGACGAAGCGTATATGCTTTCGCAAATTAATAACCCCTTAGTGCCTACCTTTTATGCATTTGAGCGAATTAAAAGACAAGGGATTTTAATGATGGCGCGCGCCATTGGAGAGGACCTTGAAAAAGTATCGCTTAAAACAGGGCGCTTTAGTGCCGCGCAAATAATGGCGCTAGCTGTTAGGTTACGTAATGTATTAATTGATTTACGTAGCCACAAAAATGGCGTTAGCCCACAACCTATAGTGCATGGCGATATAAAACCTTCAAACCTTGTTTGGGATGCAAACACTGATGCGCTTTCGTTAGTGGATTGGGGCAGCTCTGTGTATGCACAGCTCGATAGTGATGGGAATCCTGTTGCGAGTAATTTTATGGATTTAATGTCGGGCGATTTAAGCACAACGAATGCCCGTATGGGCGATGTGTACTTTATTGGTGAAGCGCAAATGTCGGGGGAGCAATCATCCCCACGATTTGACGAGCAAGGTGTAGCCGCCACGTTGTATGCGCTAGCGTCGGCGCAGTCGTGTCGCTTTGGTGCGCAAGCCATCCCTGCAAGCAGCTTAGGGCTCCCAAAAGAGCTGGCTAAAGTGATTGATGGCATGCTCTCTAAAAGTAAGGCACAACGTGATGGTGCCGGTGATTACTTTATGCGTAACATTACAACTATGGCTAAAGCGTATTTACCTGAATTTGATAAAAAACAAAAAAAAGCAGATATCCCTTTTTGGTATGGCAAGGCAGAGCAACCCGACACGGTTGTATATAGTTCACGAAAACAGTTTTTACGCCAAGCCGATCATAATCAGCAATTACTAGATATAAACGACGCGCAACTTGACCGTTATTATAAAGAGTTTTTGTTTGATACAGGCGATACCGAAAAAGCATTTTTAGCATCGATAAGCCGATTAGCTAAGTACCCTGTAGTAGGAGGGCTTAGTTTTCATTGGAAGGATGAGTCAATGTTTGTTGAATCGTCTTTAATTATGCATGACGAATCATTGGGTGATGCGTTTAGTGATGCGATTAATAACACGGTGATGCTTGCGCAAGCGATTAATCAAAAAGGGTTATTTAAGTGTTGTTTGTTTGATGCCCGTAAAACCATTCAGTTAGAGCGAGATGGCACCGGTGCATTTAAGTTTGATAGCCTACCAGAGCTTGAATACGAAGTTGTAAGCATGAAAGCAAACGACATAACCCGCCCGCATTCATACTTTGAAGACGGTAAAGACCCTGATGAGCAACTACAGCTACCTAAAAAAGTTATTAAATGCGTATTTGAGCTTAACCAAATTCATCATACGGGGTGTATTATTTTTGAAGCACTGCCGGATAGAATGAAGATTCACCATTACTACCGCTTACTCGATTCGAGTAAAGAGGTTGAGTTTAAACGTTTGCTAAATAAACTAATGCAATACGCGGTAAATATTACAGACGTTGGTGTTGCGGGCTTTATGAAACTCCCATATAAAAACACCCGTGAGTTTAGTTTATGTGAGCAGCAAGAAGAGCATTACTTTCCTAAAAATCCTAAGCTTGTATCTTTATAGAAAGTACTTAAATTAAGAGTGCTGAATGAAAAGACAAAGATAAAAAAAGAGCATAAGTTTGTTTAACTTGTACTCTTTGTCACTTAATTATTAGGTAAGTATTACTAATTATTAAAACACCTTACTAAAGGGCGACGTTGGTGTTAGCTCAAATTGATGAGTAAGTTTTTGCGTTTTATTAGTCGCTGTTATTTGATAATGCTGCTTGTGCTCATTGTTACTAAATAGCTTAACGTTAAAGTTAACTTTGGTTAATTTACTAGGCATAGAGTAGCGCCCAGTAATGGTTACTTGGTCTATATTGTCGCTTTTATGTGTATGCGACGCTTCTGGGTTTAGCAAAAGTCCGTCAATAGTAAATTTATACTGATGATCTGCTAAATAAACGTTCTTTTTAACTCGCTTACTTATTTGTTTTTTATGAGCATTAAACTCAACTATTGATACTTTGCCATCCTTATCTTCATCAACCCCTTTAAAAGCCGACATAGGGATTGAAAGCACAATAAACACGTTATTATCAACAAAATTCAGCGTACCGTGATCTGCAACCATTAAATGCGCGTTTGCTAAATCAGGCATAATCAACAAACCCAAAGTAGTCATACTCAGTAGACCTCTTTTTATATAAAGCATAGCTTACTCCTAACTAAACTTCGCCTTTAACACAGCGTTGAAAAAACGGGTAAGTGTCTGTTGCGTAGTAGTGGTATATCCCATCAGGAAACTCAGGCGTTACACCAACGCGGCCATTACATTCATCTAAATCACCAGAGCCTGCTACGTATTCCCAATCTTGTGCAAATGTACCTAATGGGTATATATCGGTAGAAGGGCGGTTTGCGCTTACGGTTGTTACGTGTTGGTAGCTACCGGTCATTGCGGTTAGGGCTGAAGTTGCATCACTTGAGTCTGAATAGCCGTAACGTGCATAAATAGGAAAGCCATCTGCTGCCCAGCCTATTAGAGTCATAGTGGTGCTATTGCCACCTCGCATTGCTACAAAGCCTTCTGGCATACCATGATAATGATATGTGCCATCGGGTTGTACGTGTGCATTGTTGTCGTCTGTTCCAAAACTAAACGAGTCTTGGCTCAGGGCTTCTATATTCCAGTTGCCGCTGTTGTCGCCTAAATCGCAATCGGTGCCAGAATCATCACAACTTCCGCCTGTGCCTGCGTCTATTTTAATGCCATTAAGTACAACGCCTATCATTCCACGAGGACCACCAAGCATGGTTGCTTGTGTTGTTTCTACAGGCTCAAGTGTGTAGCTTTCATTTACTGATTGCTCAGAAATAGTATTTGGGTTATCAGCATTAGGAAAGGTGCCTACTTCGTGATCGGGTATGCCATTAGCTACTAAGTCGCGTGTAGTTCCTGTGCATGACCAATCTGCAGCGCTGGTGGCTTGTACTGACTCTGACTCGTTATATTCACTGTAGCTATATTCACAAAGTACACTTTGGGTTGAACTGCTGGTACCTGTGCGTTACTTGCCGAGCTTTGTGATGAGCTTTCTGAAGTTGCTGAGCTATCAACTATGCCTTCTCCACCACCACATGCAACTAACGATGAAACAATTAAAGCAAGAGAAGTGAGCTTTAAAGCATTTATCCTATTTCGATTTTTATTATTAAGTACGTATTGTTTCATTGCAGCCTACCTGACCAATTAAGTTACTCAAACAATAATCAGCAATTGTGCAAATAGTGTGTA
>NZ_PJAV01000150.1:0-33465 GCF_002836695.1 Pseudoalteromonas sp. 78C3 | reverse complement strand
TGATTGTTTTAAATAGGAATTATAAAAGCTTTTTATTTGCGCTTTACCCACCTTTTATATACCCTTAATAGTCTTTATAACAATATCTTCGTATAGCTTTTTCTGAGTAATTTATGCACTATAAAACATCAAACATTTCTAACAACATTGACGAAGAATCGATTCCTGATGACTGCATTAGCAATCTAACCGTAGATAATATTGTATTTGCTATTCATGAAGGTAAGTTAAAGGTGTTGCTGGTTAAATATAATCGGGGCCTTGCAACAAGCCAATGGGGTTTAATTGGTCATTGGGTTCGTAAAGATGAAAACTTAGACCTTGCAGCTCTGCGTGTTGTTAAAAGTACGACCGGTGTTGAAAACCTGTACTTAGATCAGTTAGGTGCATTTGGTAATGTAGACCGCTACCCTGCTAGACGTATTATTACTATTGTTTATTATTCGCTCGTTCGCTTTGAAGAAACCAACCTTGTGAGCGGCGATAATGCTTTAGAGTGTGAATGGTTTGATGTAAATAGTGTACCCGCTTTAATGTTTGACCATGCCGATATTTTAAAAAGTGGCTTAGACTACTTACGCTACAAAGTAAGACACGAGCCTATTGGTTTTAGCTTACTCCCTGAAAAATTCACCCTGCTTGAGCTACAAGGAATTTACGAGTCGATTTTAAATAAATCACTCGATAAACCTAACTTTAGACGTAAGTTTCAAAAAATGAACTTATTAATAAACTGCAAAGAAAAACAAACCAACGTAGCTCACAGAGCCGCAACGCTTTATCGTTTTGATATAAACGTGTACGAAAAATTAAGAGAGTTTGGTTTTACGTTTGAGTTTTAATTGCTTAAAAACCTTATTGGATTGAGGTTTACTCTTTATGAACTAACTCTATATTGCTAAAGTGTATGCGTTACTTATAATTTATTCCCATTATCAATACACACTAATCAAAAAGGAGCTTTTTACTTGAAACTTACGCCGCCCTAGGCAACCACTCCCTTTTTCATCAGCACGTTGCGTGCAACCTTAATCGCCATCTGCGCGAGAATCATTGTTATTTAAATAAAATACTCCCCTATACTTTGGGAAACTAACTAATTAGGTTTATTACATGTTTGATCACGTAAAAAGAGATTGGCTCTCTAATGTTCGTGGCGATGTGCTTGCTGGTATTGTTGTGGCGCTTGCCCTAATACCTGAAGCTATTGCCTTTTCTATTATTGCGGGTGTTGATCCTAAAGTAGGTTTATACGCCTCATTTTGTATTGCGGTTATTATTGCCTTTGTAGGCGGACGCCCTGGCATGATATCGGCGGCTACCGGTGCAATGGCACTGTTAATGGTGACGCTGGTTAAAGATCATGGTCTGGAATACTTACTTGTTGCCACCTTGCTTACCGGCGTAATACAAATATTTGCAGGCTTTTTAAAGCTCGGTGAGTTAATGCGATTTGTATCGCGCTCTGTTGTTACTGGGTTTGTAAACGCACTGGCTATTTTAATATTTATGGCGCAGTTACCTGAGCTTACCAATGTTACTTGGCATGTTTATGCGATGACCGCAGCGGGCTTAGGTATTATTTACTTATTCCCGTACATTCCAACTATTGGCAAAATACTTCCCTCTCCTTTAGTGTGTATTGTTGTTATTACGCTGGTTTCACTGTTTTTAGGGCTTGATATAAGAACCGTTGGCGACATGGGCGAACTGCCAGACACCCTACCTATATTTTTATGGCCTGATGTACCGCTAACACTCGAAACGCTGCAAATTGTATTACCGTATTCGATTGGTCTTGCTGTTGTGGGCTTACTTGAATCCATGATGACCGCCACTATTGTTGATGAGTTAACCGATACAACGAGCGATCGCAATAAAGAGTGTAAAGGTCAAGGTATTGCAAATATTGGCGCAGGTTTATTTGGTGGTATGGCGGGTTGCGCCATGATTGGGCAATCAATTATTAACGTTAAATCGGGCGGTCGTGGACGACTTTCAACCTTTATTGCTGGTTTATTTTTAATCATCATGGTGGTGTTTTTAGATGAGTGGCTGCGTTTAATTCCTATGGCGGCATTAGTTGCAGTAATGATTATGGTATCGATTGGTACGTTTTCGTGGACATCCGTTAAAGATTTAAAAAAGAACCCGCTTTCGTCAAACGTAGTGATGATTTCAACCGTTATTGTGGTTGTTGCGACGCATAATCTAGCCATTGGTGTTTTAGTTGGCGTATTGCTAGCTACGTTGTTTTTTGCCAATAAAATTGGTCGCTTTATGGTTGTTACAACTAAGCACGATGAAACTAAAAATCTAGTAACTTATGAAGTTGTAGGTCAGGTATTTTTTGCCTCAGCAGAGCAGTTTATAGCGTCGTTCGATTTTAAAAGTGCGGTAACAAATGTTGTTATAGATTTAACCCATGCACATTTTTGGGATATAACCGGTGTATCGTCACTCGATAAGGTGGTTATTAAATTTAGACGCGAAGGTGCAACAGTTAATATTGTTGGTATGAATAGCGCAACCGAAACAGTTGTTGATAAGTTTGGCGTACATAACGACCCTAAAGAAGTCGATAAACTACTTGGCGGTCATTAAGGAGAATGTAATGGAAAAAATAATTACCTGTATCGATGGCTCTGTCATTACACACGCTGTAACCGAAGCTGCTATTTGGGCTTCAAAAAAGCTAGATAAATCAATTAGCTTTATACATATTCTTGAAAAAATACAACAAACTAATGTAGGTAACTACACCGGTACAATTGGTTTAGGTGCCCAATCTGCTTTGCTTGAAGAAATGACAAAACTCGATGAACACCGTAGTAAAGTTTCTTTAAAACTAGCAGATGAATTACTCGACTCGGTTGCTGTACAAGCAAAAATTGCTCATATTCAAAACTATGAATTAATTAAACGTCACGGTGATGTAATCGACGCTATTATTGATTTTAAAGATGATACTCGCTTAATCGTTATTGGTCGAAATGGTGTTGATCATCGTGTTGATTTAAATGCACTTGGTTCACACATCGAAACGCTCGTGCGTAGCGCCTCGCAACCAATATTGCTTATTTCTAAAAAGTTTAAGCAACCTAAATCATTTATGATTGCGTACGATGGTCGCGAAACAGCCGACAAAGCACTGCAACAAGTCATTGATGGCGGTTTATTACATGGGCTTCATTGTCATTTAGTGAGTATTAATAATAATGAGAAGAACTTAGAAGAGAAGTTTCTTAACGCTCAATTTAAACTCCGTAGTATGGGTTTTGAAGTGTCTGCAAGCTTTTTAGAGGGCAATATTTTTGACTCGTTAATGCAATACAAAGAGCAAAATAACATTGATTTGATTGTTATGGGGGCTTTTGGGCATTCGAAGTTAAGGCAGTTTTTTGTGGGCAGTAATACCATTAAAATGCTCGAAAACAACGATGTGCCAGTTATTATATTAAAGTAAGTGGTTGTTTTAAGTAAGCGCCACTTTAAAGTAAGCAACTGTTTTAAATGATATTTTAATGACCCACTTTAAAAAGCCTAAAATCACTTAACTGATTTTAGGCTTTTTTTTTAGCTTGGTTTGGCTTTTAGTTTTAAAGTAAGATTTAAAGTAAGCTTTATTTTTTAGCTTCAAACTTTTCAAATAAAAACTGAATAAACGACGTAACCTTTTGAGCCACAAACTTTCTATGCGGATAAATAGCAAATAAGCCAAACTCAAAGGTTTTATAGTCCCGCATAACCTGTACAAGCTTACCCGATGCAATATCGTCTCTCACCACTATTTCAGGGATTAAGCCAATACCGCCACCCGCTACAACCACCTCTTTTACAGCTTGTGGATTATTAACCGAAACACGCGAGTTTACGCTTGCCGTTAATGCCTCACCACTAGGTGAAACTAGAGGCCAATGGCGACCTATTTTAAAGTTGCTATCAATCACTGTGGCGTGTTGTTCAAGCTCATCAACACTCGCTGGTGCGCCAAAGCGCTGAATATATTCGGCTGACGCACATAAAATTAAAGGGTAACTGGTAATTTGCCTCGCGATTAAATTAGAGTCAGACACACTGCCAATTCTTATTGCTAAATCAACCCCCTCTTCTAGCAAATCAATTGTTTTGTCTGAAAGCACTAAATCAATACTTAAATCAGGATAACGGCTCAGTAATTCAGGCATTAACGGCGCAAGGTTTGATTCGCCAAACGACACCGGCGCACTCACCCTAAGCTTGCCGCTAGCAAGCGCTGTTTGACCCGATAAGTTATCGAGCATTTCGCTGTAGCTTTCAATTACAGGCACTACGCTTGCGTAATAACTTTGCCCCGCCTCGGTAATCGAAATTCTGCGCGTGGAGCGGTTAAATAATCTAACCCCTAAGTCTTGCTCTACAATGCCCACGTATTTACTAACCAGTGCCTTTGAAAGCCCTAGTCTATCGCCTGCGGCTGTAAAAGAGCCTGTTTCAACAACCGCGATGATTGTTTTAATGCCAATAATAGTATCCATGATTGTCAATATAGCATTGACATTAATTCCTTACTAGCTCGGTTTTTCAAAACTGATAATAGTGAAAGAATAGCGTTATTAAAAATCACTATTCAAAATTAAAAAACAGGACAACCCATGAGCAACCTAACGCTATACCGTTTTACTTTATCTGGTCATTCACATCGTGCAGAGCTATTTACATCGCTTTTAAATCTTGATGTAAATATGGTTGATGTTGCATTGCAAAACGGCGCACAAAAGCAAGCTGACTTTCTAAAAATGAATATTTTTGGGCAAGTACCCGTACTTAAACATAACGATGACGTTATTAATGATTCAAACGCTATTTTGCTGTATTTGGCACAAAAATTTGATGCTAACAGAACCTGGTACCCTGAAGATATTACTGTTCAAGCGCACATTCAGCGCTGGTTGAGCGTTGCTGCAGGGCTTGTGGCTTCAGGTCCGTGTGCAGCTCGTTTAGTCACTGTATTTGGCGCAGAGCTTGATCATCAAAACGCGATAAATATTGCCCATACATTATTTAAAACAATGGATGCATACTTACAAAATCGCGAGTACTTAGTAGCCACTCAGCCAACTATTGCCGACATTGCCAACTTTTCGTACATAGCACACGCACCAGAAGGCGGCGTATCGCTTGAGCAATACCCAAATATTTTAAGATGGTTAAACAACGTTCGTAAACTTGACGGCTTTATAGCAATGCCTGAAACAAAAGCGGGTTTGCTGGCTTAATTTTAAGTTTTTAATACTGTTTTATAAGAGGCTATTAAGCCTCTTTCTTGTGTGTTTGTTTAAATTAAATCTGAATTTAGTGAATAATATTTATAATTGGCAATAGGTTATAGAGTTTGCTATTAATGTAACTTTAAAATATGAGGATGTTTCCACGTGCCAATAAGTGAATTTCCTCTTATAAAGCAGTTTAAGCCATCTAAAGTTAAGCGGTAGGAATAAATATGAGTGATTACTCAGACTTTTGTGAAATGTATGGCGGTAGTGCTAGTGATCCAGACTTTATGGATAATTGGTTAGATGAGTATGTATCTCTCACTCCATCATCAGAAGAAGAATGGTATCAAGAGAACGAAGAAAAGAGTCACTATGATATTTTGTTAAAACACTTAAGTAGTATTGATACCTTATTAAAAATTGACGTACCTAGTAGTGCTAAATTTAGTTTACTCGTAATGCTACACGGTTACATAGTTTCTGCTATTGAAGGATATTTAGCAGGTGTATTTATTCACTTGGTTACTAACTCTGATAATCTAACTAGAAAGCTAGTTGAATCTGATCCCGAATTTTCAAAACAAAAATTCACATTAAAAGAAATATATGAAAAACAATCAACTCTTAAAGTTACAGTGTCTAAGTACCTAAAAGGGCTAATATTTCATGATTTAAAGAAGATAAAACCTATGTACCAAACTGTATTAGGTCATAATTTCCAAGACATAGCATGGTTGTTTGAAGCTGTAAAAATTCGCCATGATTGTGTCCACAGAGCTGGTTACAACAAAGATGGTAATAGAGTTTTATTAACAACTGGCACTATATTAAATTTACTTGGTGATGTAACCGATTTATCACATGAGATAGAAGATACAATAAAATCACACGTATAAGTTAATGAATTTAATAATTTATAAGTAGACATTAAATAGCACAGGGAGGTAGGTATGGATTTTGAGTCCTATGCAATAGACTTTTTTAAAGCTGCAAATTTAAATGCAAAAAAAATTCCAGAAAGTAACGAAAAAACGCCAGACTTCATTATTTTTGACGGAGTAAATATTTTAGTTGAAGTTAAAGAAAAACAAGAAAATAAAAAAGTTATAGCCAAAAGAGACGACGCATTTAATAAGTGTGAGGTTTTTGAAAATATACAGAGCTTAGGTTATAAAAACCGCTTATCAGGTATTATTGGTGACGCTGCAAAGCAACTTAAAACCCAGAAAGGAAATACCAATAGTGAGTTTTGCTTTATATTTATTGTAATGACTGGATTATCCCCTAAAGCACAAATATCACAATTTGCAGATACTCTATATGGTAAAAAAAACGTTTTAGATGCATGTCTTAGGGGAAGCGTTCCTAAAGAATGCTATTACTTCACTCATAGTGAATTTTTCAAACATTCAGACGTTATTGATGGAGCATTTTTAGTAAAAAGTGGGTATTTAGAATTGCTTATAAATGATAAATCTCCTAGATACGACAAAGTTATAAACTCTACTTTCGTAAACAGATTTCAAGGTTACATTACTGATCCTGTTAAACTGGAGCGCGAAGGGAAAATTCTTTATGTTAAATCAGATATACCTCGCAAGAATGAAGATCTTGTCGAAAAATTTGTTTTTGATAAATACGGCATTAAAAAGGGATTCGTTTTTGATTTCCCCCATTATAGTTTTCAAGCTGAATTAGATTAAATTGCCAATTAATATGATAGGCAGAGATCTCTAATCTCCAGCTATGATTAGTCATGCGCTTTTATTAATAGTAGTGCAATGGACACCTCATCCCATGTAATGATTATTTACCCAAGTCCCTCCTTATAGTGTGATACCAGCTAAACTTTATAAATCCAAGTTTTATTTTAGCGTATAGTTTTGTATTCAAAACACTACAGCTCTAAATCAAGCTCATCAACGCCTTTAGCAGGTACGGCGCAGCAAATAAGCGCCTGCCCTGTCTCTACTGGGTAACTTACGTTATTGCGATAAACCACAGCGCCTGCGTTTATTTTTACAGCGCAACTGCCGCAGCTGCCGTTTCGACAGCCAAACTCAGGTTCTAAACCATGAGATTCGGCTACATTAAGTATAGTGTTATCGCCTTTATTCCAGCGCTGTTCAAAGCCCGATTTACTGAATTTAATTACAGTGTTGTCTGCTTCTTCAACGCTCATCTCTTTGCTTTTATTAGGCGCTTCACTTGTGTTAAGTACTTTGCGCTTAATACTGGAGGGTCCAAATGCTTCCGCAAATATGTTTTTATCCTGCACACCGAGTAATAACAGCTCGTTATATACGTGCTGCATAAACGCAGCAGGTCCACATAAAAAGAACTCGTAATTATCAAGCGGCAAATAATGCCTAAACACATCCGCATTTATGCGCCCTTTTAAATCAAAGCTCTTATCTTTTACGTTAAAGCCATTGTCTTGCTTTTCATCAAGCTCAGGTTGAGATAAAAGTGAGTAGTAATCAATTGCGCCGCCACTCGTATCTGCAAGTGTTTTTAGCTCGTTATAAAACGCTTGCTGTTGGGTGTTTTTAGCACTGTGAAAAATATGCAAAGGGCGTGTATAGCGGGTTCTTAGCCCTTCATTGGCAATGTGTTTAGCCATTGAGATCATAGGTGTAATACCTATTCCGCCACCAATTAGCACCGCTGGTTTGGCGCTAGTTGGGTCAATAAAAAACTGCCCTTGTGGGTATTTAGCTAAAATAACGTCGCCTACTTTTACGTTATTATGAAAGTAGTTAGACACCTCGCCACCGAGCTCTTTTTTAATCGATAACCGATAAAATAGTTCATGAGGACTCGATGAAACCGTGTAGGTTCTAATAACAGGTTTGCTATTACTGTTATTGCTATTACCACGACTTTTACTTGGTATTTGCACAGTTAAATGCTGCCCTGCTTTAAACGGTAACAAGGTTGTATTGTTATGCCCTTCTAAATAAAAGGAGGTAATTATATTACTTTCTTTTATTATTTTAGTTACTTTTAAAGGCTGCCAAGTATGTTTGAGCTTTTCGGCTTGTTTGTTTTTATCAGCCTCAAGCCACGTGCCCGTCATTTTAGTGTTAGGGGAATAAGCATCAAATTTAGCACTAAACGGGAGTAAGTTTTTAAGCAACATCCCTTTAGTGAGGGTAAATTTCCAACCTCGGTCTGCGCCAATAAAGCCTTCAAGCTCTGGGTGCCCGTCCCATAAAATTTCAACGCTACCGGTAAGCATTAATACATTACCAGTGTCAAAATCAGGAAATAACAAACCTGCTTTTGGGTTTAATAAAAAGTTACCCAAGGTATTAAAAAAATTGTTACCTGCGTAATCAGGAATCGTTAATGTGTTGCCTTCTCGCTTTACAAAGCCCGGCAACCCACCACGGTGAGAAACATCAACACCTTCAATTTTTGGATTGTTTTTAGCGGTTATAAAGCTTGAAACAAAAAACGTATCGGTGGTGTCAATTAACGTACTGGCTGCGTTATCAAGTGTATTAAATTCAACTTTTTGTACCGCATTACTTTTAAGTAGAGGATCTCTATTAAACGTTAAGTCTCGCGTTTGAATATACTGCGGGCAATTTCCAAAGGATTGATCAACACTAAAACTCACCTGATTATCACTAATTACCTCACCTACGCGCACATTTAAACGGTTACGCCTACGCGTGCTTAGCTCAATGCCTAACAAACCAATTGGCGAGCCGGCAATCTTTAATGTGTTATGTAGAGGGTCGTTTTTATCAACCGCGTGCCTCATTAATAACGACGTGGGTGTGGGTGAGCTTAAAAAGCCTGACGGCCCTGAAACAATAGATACCCACACATCGGCGTTTTCATCAACACTGCCTGCAACCACAAATGGTAACTGCTCAAAAAAGGCTTGATGCTGCTTTGGCATAAATGAGCGCACGGCACGTTTGCCAAATGTTGCCATTATTTCTCGTTTACCGAGTTTGTCTTGTATTGCCAGCTCGCCTTCGTGAAAAGGTGAAGCATCTATTGAGTTTGTGTTAGTCATTTTGCTCGTAATTCGTGTGCGTATTTCATGGGGTAAATTTAACTCAATACACAATGAATGATAATGGGTGTTTTATTGACTGATAATGCACAAAACAATGACAATACTTGCACCCTCTTAGTGCCATGCGCGCACCAACATATAACAAAATAGGTTTTATTCTCACTCTAAAAATACATTAAATACTATTTAAACAATAACTTAAAAAATTGGCTGTATTTTTGCAAACATTCTATTAACAAGCCCGTTTTACTTACGGCAAAAATTTAGGTTGTGAGCACAATAGCTATTAGCAACCATCGGCAAAGAAGCCCGCACACAGTTATGCATATTGCGTATTTGTGGCGGGCTTTTTTGTTAATTGTATTTAAACCGTCACTTTAAGGAATGCCCTATGCAAACCTCGCAAAAAATACTCATTATTGGTAATGGTATGGTCGGACACCACTTTGTTGAGCAAATGCGCCAAAGCGATGCCAACGCAGACATTACTGTACTTTGCGGAGAAGCAAATCTTGCATACGATCGCGTGTACTTATCAAGTGTATTTGATGGCAAAACCGCCGCCGATTTAGCACTAACAACTCACGACAACTACAAACAGCTTAATATTAATGTGCATACCAGCCAGTGGGTTGAAGGCATTGATAGATCAGCAAAAATAGTGACCACATTAACCGGTGAGCAATACCCATACGACAAACTTATACTCGCTACAGGTTCGTTTCCGTTTGTGCCGCCTATAAAAGGTAACGACCAACCCCATTGTTTGGTGTATCGCACATTAGAAGATTTAGAACAAATAAAAGCCAGTGCCGCTGTAAGTAAAAGCGGTGTTGTTATTGGCGGAGGTTTGTTGGGGCTTGAAGCCGCAAATGCCATCAAGCAACTAGGGCTTGATACCCACGTAGTTGAATTTGCACCACAACTTATGGCTGTTCAACTTGATGGACAAGGCGGTACGCTACTAAAAAATAAAATAGAAAAACTTGGCGTAACAGTACACATATCAAAAGCAACCAGCGAAATAGTAAAAGGCGAAACCAGTCGCTTTAGATTAAATTTTTCGGACGAATCATTTTTAGAAACAGATCTGATTTTGTTCTCTGCCGGTATTCGCCCGTACGACCAACTAGGCAAAATTGCTGATTTAGAACTCGGTGAGCGCGGCGGTATTATTATTAATAACCAATGCCAAACGTCAGATCCTGATATTTTAGCCATTGGTGAATGTGCCCTGTGGGACAAAAAACTATTTGGCTTAGTAGCACCGGGTTACAACATGGCGCGCGTTGCAGCGAGCCAATTAAGTGGTGGCGAGCTTGAGTTTTTAGGTGCCGACATGAGCACAAAACTTAAGCTATTAGGCGTAGAAGTAGGCTCAATTGGCGACGCTCATGCAAAAACGCCAGACTGTAAAGAGCTTATATATCAAGACGCTATTCGCGGCTGTTATAAAAAAATCATACTAAGTGAAAAAGGCGATAAATTACTGGGCGCTGTACTAGTTGGCGATACCAGCGACTACGATACTTTATTGCAGTACATGCTTAACGACATGGACTTACCAGAAAACCCTGAGTGTTTAATTTTACCAGACAGCGGCGGCGCGCCGTCGTTATCTGGCAGTGCCCTACCCGACACAGCCACTATTTGTTCGTGTCACAATGTGAGTAAAGGCGACATTGTAGGTGCAATTGATGGCGGCTCATGCGATTTAGCCTCAGTAAAATCATGCACTAAAGCAGCAAGCGGCTGTGGTGGTTGTGCCGCGTTATTAAAATCAGTTGTTGATAACGAATTAGCAAGCCGTGGAGTTGAAGTTAACAACCATGTATGTGAGCACTTTGCGTATTCACGCCAAGAACTACTGCATATGGTAAAAGTAGAAAGCATTAAAAGCTTTGATGACTTACTAACTAAACACGGCAGCGGTCATGGCTGTGAAATATGTAAACCTGCCATTGGCTCTATTTTAGCCTCAACATGGAACGACTTCATTTTAGAACCCGCCCATGTTGGCTTACAAGACACTAACGATACGTACCTAGCAAATATGCAAAAAGATGGCTCGTACTCTGTGGTACCGCGTATTGCTGGCGGGGAAATAACGCCCGACAAACTCATTGTAATTGGACAAGTAGCCAAAGACTTTAACCTGTACTGCAAAGTAACTGGCGGTCAACGTATTGATTTATTTGGTGCGCGCTTAGAAGAGCTTCCTGTTATTTGGGAGCGACTTATAGAGGCTGGATTTGAGACCGGTCATGCCTATGGTAAGTCTCTTAGAACCGTTAAATCGTGCGTGGGTAGTACGTGGTGTCGTTATGGTGTGCAAGACAGCGTTGGACACGCAATAGAAATAGAAAACCGCTACAAAGGGTTACGTGCACCGCATAAATTTAAAATGGCGGTATCGGGTTGTACCCGCGAATGCGCCGAAGCACAAAGTAAAGATATTGGCATTATAGCCACCGAAAATGGCTGGAACTTATACGTGTGTGGTAATGGCGGTATGCGCCCTCGCCATGCTGATTTATTTGCAACCGATTTAGACACGCCAACACTGATTAAATACATTGACCGCGTGATTATGTTTTACATTAAAACAGCTGACAAATTACAACGTACGTCGGTATGGATGGAGAATCTTGAAGGCGGTTTAGACTACCTTAAAAGCGTAGTTATTGACGACAGCTTAGGTATTTGCGACGAGTTAGAAGCGCAAATGGAATTAATTACACAAACCTATGCGTGTGAGTGGAAAAAAGCAATTGAAAGCCCAGATTCTGCCAAACGATTCCGCCAGTTTGTTAATAGCCCCGAAACCGACGACAACATTTTATTTGTGCAAGAGCGTAACCAAATTCGCCCTGCTACAGAAGCCGAAAAACGTGAGCAACGTAATACACAAAATCGTATTCCAGTAATGGAAGTTGAAGAGGAGCAAGCTGATGTCTTGGCATAATATTGGAACAATCGACAACCTAGTGGCTAATAGCGGCGTATGCGCATTAGTTAATAATCAGCAAGTGGCTATTTTTTACATTCCACAAAATCCAACGGCTGTGTTTGCTATTAGTAACTACGACCCAATTGGCAAAGCTAATGTATTATCACGTGGCATTATTGGCTCAATCGACAATAAATTAGTTGTTGCATCGCCTTTATATAAGCAACACTTTTGCCTAGAAACAGGCGAATGTTTAGAAGCAGAAGCAATACACTTACCGGTTTTTAATGCAAAAATTGAAGACGGCAGTGTATTTATAAGCTCTGAACCAAAAGTTACTACAGCTGTGGCTTAGGGGAATAGTATGAGTGTACTGTCTTATTTTTCGGGTATTGAAAACGTGTGGCTAAATAAGCTTATTACTAAGCTAACAAGCTCAAATAGTCGCAGCGTCAAAAGCGGCAATGTTTACATAATTGGTGCCGGCCCAGGAGACGCTGAGCTAATTACAGTAAAAGCGCAGCGTTTAATTAATATCGCCGATGTTGTTTTATACGATTGGTTAGTAAGCGATGATTTATTAAAAACGCTTCCTAAAAAAGCACAGCGAATATTTGTAGGTAAACGTGCGGGTAAGCATTCGATGACCCAAGCTAACATTTGCGAACTACTGGTTAAATACGCGCAACAAGGCTTAAACGTAGTGCGTTTAAAAGGCGGTGATCCGAGTATATTTGCACGTATTAACGAAGAAGCCGATGCACTTACCAAGCATAATATTAATTTTGCTATTGTTCCGGGTGTAACAACGGCTTGTGCTACTTCTGCTTATACAGGTATTCCGCTAACAGCAAGAGACGTAGCCCGTAGTGTTACATTTTTAACGGCGCAGTTTGCCGATCCTAACAAGCAACCTCATTGGCAAAATTACGCGTTTATGCCTGCAAACAACAACCCCACTTTAGTGGTTTATATGGGGCTTTCGCGCTTACAAACGCTAAGCTGCGGTTTGCAATCAGTGGGCTGGCCAAGTAATACACCCATCGCACTAATAGAGAATGCCACTACTACTAAGCAAAAGGTAATTACCAGTACGCTTGAACTAATAGTAAATGAGCATGCTAAACACAACCTTCAAGGCCCTACCCTAATTATGATTGGCGAAGTAATAAATCATAAAATGGCTATTAGTCCTGAGTTACTAAACAGTATAAATGTTAACGCATGACGTAAAATGAATAATGCACTTTTCGCGCTTACTACCTCCCCAGGAGTAGGCGCTTTTTTTGTTTTTAATTTGGGTTCAAGTTGTGTGCAATAACATACTTAAATGCACCAAATAAGTTAAAAGTAATGGTAAGTTAAATTATAGAAACACAGTGACAAACAAAAACAACACTTTAAGCAATTGTATTAGCTTGATTTTAAATTCAATGATGAAATTTATTAATGATTGGAACAGTGGTTGCACTTTAAAAACAAAAAAGTGTGGAATAATACCTATGGCGACAAGCAATCCTCTCACAAAACAGTTTTTATTAGCAGCAAAGTATCAAGAAATACACGCGCTAAAGCAATTACAAAACAGTTGTGCCTCGCTTACTAAATTAGGCGATTTTGTACATCAGTTACAAAAAGAGCGCGCGATGAGTAATATATTTTTGGCCTCAAATCGAGAGCGATTTAAAACCCAGTTACAAGAACAAATCCCTTTAAGCGACAGCGCACAAACTGCATTTTATGATTCTCTTAAACAAACATTTATAAACGACAACGCCGATACTGGCCATACTCGGTTATTTAATTTAATTACCTATAGCTTACAAGCACTCGATGCATTACCGGTATTGCGCAAGCAAATAGCACAACAAAACATTAGTGCGGTACATGCTACGCAGTCATTCACTCAGTTAATTGCTAGTTTACTCAATATTATTTTAGAGGCAGCTGATGGCGCAAGCGATCCCAAAATAACGCGCTTATTAGTCGCATTTTTTAATTTTATGCAAGGTAAAGAATACGCAGGACAAGAGCGTGCCTGTGGTGCACAAGCATTTGCAGCGAGTAAATTTACCACAGAACAAAAACAACAACTCGCGCATTTTGTACAAGAGCAAAACCACAGCTTTGACTTTTTTAATGAGTACGCCGATGCGCACCTTTTAAAATGTTTTGGCACACTAACAACGCATCAGGTTAATAATCAGGTAGAGCAACTTAGAAGTTTACTGCAAAAGCTCGATGACGAGAATGCTCAACCGCTCTCGCAACTAAGCGAAGTATGGTACGAAGTAACCACTACGCGCATAGATATAATGCACAAAATTGAACAAAATATAGCAGATCAGTTAATTGATACCGCAGCTATGCAAATAGCCTGTGCTCAACGTAGCTTAAATACAAATAAGCAGGTACTTAACAATATGGTAGAGCAACACATAGCCCCTACTTTTGGCCAATTAGCCGTTAAGCAACCAGAGCCAGAAGTGAGCCAAAACATAGCGGCCGATAAGCTCAATAGTAATAAAAGTATGTACGATTTAATTATCGAGCAAAGCCAACATATTAAACAAATAAACCAAGCGTTACTTGACGCTAAAAAAGTAATTAGTGAGCAAAAGGTAATTCACCAAGCCAAATATATACTTATTGAACAGTTAAAACTCACTGAAGAGCAAGCCCATAAACAGCTACAAAAACAAGCAATGGATACGCATAAAACCTTATTTAGCGTAGCGCAAACAATTATACAAATGAGCGATTAAATATGCTGTTTTTACTTGGGCATGTTGATCTTTAGTAAGAACACTACCCAACATAATACTTATTTATTCAGTCATAAATTTCACGATCAGACTTAGTTTTACCTTATTAGAAAATAGATTCATAAGCTACTGACTATAATAAGGTAAGGCTTTAATTTGGCGTTGATTTATAAAGTTAATAATTCAACACATTCAAAATAATCAACTACAATAAGTTAATCATTTGTTGCATCTCATTTTAATGAGGCATATTTATTTAATACTGTTGTAGGAGTTTGAATGCCCAATGTAGAGAGTTATATAGAAGGTGTATCATTAATAGGTGAGCAGCAGTTAACGACTTCTCTTGATAATGACATTCAAACAAGCTTAGAAAGCTTTGCTGAGCTAATTTTAAACATTTTTGATACGAGCTCATTCTCTATTGTTGCTAACCTGCCTCAACGTGCTGTCGAGCTATATAAATCAGGTTCAAAAATAACAGTAGCTAAAGAGCAACTATCTGATGACGTTTTTAATGAATCGATTATCGAGCATGCTCCTAAAATATTTAGAGTGGTATCACCTATTATTTTGCCCTCAAACCTTAAGTTTGGATGGTTTATATTTGACCGAGCAAGTGATTCACTACTTACCGAAAAAGAACAATTAATCTTAAATAGTTTACAAAAAAACTTTGTTAATCAGTTAGTCCAACGTAAAAATTCATTAGATAAAATAAACAGTTCTAAGTTTCACTCAACAATTAGCGAGCTAAAAAAAGACGAAACTGAAAAAGATCGCCTAATCAAAAAATTACAAAAAATGAGCGATGAACTAGATGAATTTACCAGTATTGCTTCACACGATCTAAAGTCACCATTAAATGCTATAAAACGTTTATTAGAGTGGATTTATGATGACTGTAAAGATTTACTCCCTCAAGAGCACTTAGAAAATTTTCAGCTTGTGCTCAGCCGGGCTAATAGAATGCAAGTACTGCTAGAAGATTTACTAAGCTACTCGAGAATAAATAGCTGTGATTCAACTCATGCAAGCATATCTTTAGAAAGTATTTACCAAGATATAGAACATATTTTAGAAGTTCCACAAGCTGTCACTGTTGATATACACGCCAATAACGAAGTACTCGATATACCGCTGATCCCTTTTAAAACTGTTTTTCAAAATCTTATTAGTAATGCAATAAAACATAACAATAAAGAGCACCCGGTTATCGACATTTCACTTATCCCCTCTAATCAATATTACATTATTGAGATAACAGATAATGGCCCTGGAATTGACCCTAAATATTTTTCACTCATATTTAAGTTATTTCAAACATTACAATCTCGAGATGACGTTGAAGGGAGCGGCATTGGACTCTGCATTGCCAATAAGCTCATTATTAATTATGGGGGCAAAATTGAAGTAGCCTCCGATGGGAAACTTGGCAGTACATTTACTATTTATTGGCCCAAAGTTTAACTATGAAATTATCAATTATAAACGAGCGTCATGTAGATGCTGCTCTTAGAAGAAACGTATGAATATTTTAATTGTTGATGATGACTTAGTTGATCGCAAATTAATTAAAAAAATGCTTATTTCTGATGGATCTCATCATCATGACATTACCGAGGTAACGTGCGTATCCGAGGGCTTGAAAGCCATTGAAAACAAGCACTTTGATATAATACTACTCGATTATAATATGCCTAAAGAAGATGGCATTGAAATGCGTGCAAAGCCTAAACTCGGTAACACCGCAATTATCATGATTAGCTCCTCAGAAAATTCAGCTTTGGCTATTGAGTGTATAGAAGCCGGCGCTCAAGACTTTTTACCAAAAGGTGATATAACGAGGGATAGTTTAAATAAAGCGCTTATATATGCCAAAAAACGCTTCGAAGCAGAACAACGTATGCACAACAGTTATCTTGCTGTTAAGCATATGGCAGAACGGGATCAGCTTACTGGTTTGTCTAATCGATATCATTTTGAAGAAATACTAAAAGTAATGATAGCCAATAATAAACGTGCTAAAAACTGCGTGGCGTTACTTGCTTTAGATTTAGATAACTTCAAAAATATTAATGATACGCTTGGGCATAGTGTCGGCGACGAAATTTTAATACAAACAGTAGAAAGAATTCATAGTTGCCTGAGGCAAAATGAGGGATTTGCACGGTTAGGAGGCGATGAATTTGCAGTTATAATAGGTGGAATTTGCAATATTAATCAAATAGGTATGATAGCAAATAGAATATTAGCTGAAGTTTCTAAACCCTTTTTGCATGAAGGCAGAACTTTAAATTGCAGTGTTAGTATAGGAAGTGCCTTATACCCAAATGATGCTACTGAATCTCATGAACTGCTAAAATGTGCTGACATTGCAATGTATCGCTCAAAGCAAAGTGGTAAAAGTAGAATAAGCTTTTACAAAGAGCAATATCAATATGAGTTTAGTCGTCGGGTAGATATTCAAAATAGTATAAAAGAGCACATAGAGGAAAAAAACTTTAGGCTATTTTATCAACCTGTTTACTGTTCAAAAACACAAATAATGACAGGTGTCGAAGCCCTGATCCGTTGGCCAGATACAACCGTTAATTATACCCCCGATGAGTTTATTCCTATTGCTGAAGAGTGCCGATTAATAGCCCCCCTTGGAAAATGGATAATTGCGAGCGCTTTAAAGCAGTTATCTTTGTGGCAGAAAGACTATCAAACGCCGTTAACTCTATCTATTAATATTTCACCGATACAGTTGCAAAGAGAAGTTTTACAAACGTATCTATTAGAGACAGTCGAAAAATACAATTTAAAAACCAGTAGTATTATTCTGGAAATAACAGAAACAGCTTTTATGGAAAACAGTAAAGAAGTGATTGAGATATTAACCTCTTTGTCTAACAAAGGGTTTAGAATTGCTTTGGACGATTTTGGTATGGGTTACTCATCCATATCTCACCTTATTTCCTACCCTATTGATATAGTAAAATTAGACAAAAGCATGCAATCGTTAAGTGGAGAAAATAATAAGCGATTAAAAATAATCGAGAGCTTATCTTTAATGCTGAAAAAACTAGATTTTTCTGTGGTAGCTGAAGGAATCGAAACTGAAACCCAGCATCAGCTGTGTAAAAAATTAAATATAGACTACTTGCAAGGTTTTCTCTTTTCAAAGCCTATGCCTGTAAACGAAATTAATTTGCTGCTCGATGATTATAGTAAAAAAATAAGTCTTTAATAAATAGGTTATTTTGAGCCTTTGTAAAATTGAAGCTTAAATCAAACACCTGTATAAAATTAAGCTAAAACCTTTGGTTTGTGCCACATACTCAAACTAAAGGTTCTCCAATTGGCACAGCCTAGTGGGTTAAAACTTAGAACACATGCAAATCAGCTGTGTTTTTCCAAATGCTGACCGATGACAGCCAATACTTTTTCTTTTAACTCTGCTGCCTGAAAGCTTCCTTTTACAAGGTAACCTTTAACAAAATCGTGTGACATTATAATCTTTTTTTCTTCTTCTCTTTCTGATGAGCTAAACATCATAACCACACAAGAGCTGATTTCTATCATTTTCCTCAGTTTAGAAAACGCTTCTAAAAACTGAATACCATTGACTCTTGGCATATTGATGTCCAAAAATATGAGTATTGGAGGAAATCCATCAGGGTACTCTTTTCTGTTAGCTTCATAATTTTCTAGAAATTCTAATGCTTCCTGACCATCTTTTTTTTCAAAAATTGTAAGATCTAATTTAGCCTCTTTAATTAATCTTTTAAGAATATACCGGTCAACTTCATTGTCATCGACAATTAATATAGGGGGTTTAATTTTTGTCATGTTAGCTTATCCATTGGTATTATTATTTTAAACGTCGTACCTTCATCAGAGCTTTGCAGTGATACTTCACCATTTAAATACTCAATATGTTTTTTAACCAGCGCCATCCCTAAACCAGACCCCGTACTTGTCTGTGCATGAAATCGCTTAAACATATCAAACACTTCACTTTGATGCTTTTGTGGTATTCCCATTCCGTTATCTGTAACAGTAATAAAAAACGTCTCTTGCTCATTAAAAATATCACAGCGGACATAAGGCGAGTCTTTATTTCTATCGTAATACTTCAACCCATTTGATATCAAATTTTCAATAATTTGAGCAAAACGCGCTTTTTCCGACCTTATAGGTACTGATAGATTAATTGTTGTTTCGAGCGTACAAGGATTATCTTTCATGAGCCAAGACAGTCGTTCTTTCATATCAATAATTAACTGATTAAAGTCAATTACATCTTTATCTTCATTGCCAATTTCAGCTTTGGCTAACAATAAAATATCAACAACAAGTGTTTCTAACTTTTCCATTTGTTGATAAATAACCAGTGCATTTCGGCTTGCCTCCTCTGTGTCTCCCGCTTTTATATCTTCGATAACAAAATGCGCTAGGGATTTAGCCCCTGACAGCGGTGACTTCAGGTCATGGGAAGCCCGATAAGCAAACTGGGCAAGCTCATCATTTGCTTGCTGCAGGGAAGCTGTTTGGCTGTTAATAATTTCTTTGAGTTCAATACTGTTTTCAATATTTAAAAGATCATTTTTAATTCGCTGTCTGGCCGCGATAACGAGTGCTTTTAATTCACCCGACGTTTTTATATCAAGTTCATCGTCTAGATTAATATTGCTTTCGGGCTTACTTGATAAAAGTAGAGTTAGATTTCGAATAGAGCTCGATATTGTGCGAGAAAGATAACTTATAAAAAGAATATTAAAAAAAGATATGATTATAACAAGTGGAATTAATGTCATTAGTATAAACGATACTGTTTTTCTAATTGGTTCTTCAAACATCTCAGAGTGTTTGTTAAAGCTATCAAGTGCAACATTAAGGTTTAATAAAAAATCATCTCTGCTGAGTTCACCTTTATTATATTGAATAACTGACAATAGTGCTTTATCCGCAATTTCTATATCGTTTTCACAAATTGTTAAAGTTTGCTCTGTGTTAATAAATTTCATAACAGCATAATTTAATGGGTTTATTTCTTCAATACATTCAATCGGTTGCTGCCTAATTAACAATATATCTGACTCAATGGTATTTATATCTATGGGGATATTGTTTTCTATTTTTTTAACTGACTTGGTAAGTTGATGTGTATATTTTAAGTGAAGAAAATTAAGTTGGTGAAACTTAGCTCCTTTAGCTATTTCAAAAGCGGAATAAACAGTAATGCTTACCTCTGCTGCAGTTAAAATCACAATAAGCATCAATTTTCTGGAGATATTCATATACGACACCTATTTTAGCTACTAACCCAATAGTTTTTGCGTAACACTATATTAAGTATAGTATTTATAACCTTAGGTATAGCAGATTTTATCTTTTTTACTAGATGCTCTATAAATAACAATTTATATTTAACTTTATTCACTTTTAATAGCAAGCTTCTTTTTTAGCTTTTCTTGCCACTCTACAGCAAGCTCTGGCAAAGTTAATGCTTCTAAAAGTATGTCTTCATAACCTACATATTTTTTATCAAAAAATGCCTGAAACAGTTTTTTAACTGATATGTCGTGCGATGCTTTCTTCTCGATAACAACACTATCACCCGTTTTTGCAACGCCTTGCTCTAGTACCCTAAAATAAACGCCAGTGCAGTAATGCTGCGTAAACAGTTTAAGACTGTTTTTATTATTAAGGGCGATAGCGAGTTTAAAACAGGGTACACGAGGCTGGCTTACTTCAAGCAGTGCAGTACCAATTCGAATATGGTCACCTATGTGTATATTCGCTTCATCAAGGTCAGAAATCGTGAAGTTTTCGCCAAAGGCACCTACTGCCAAGTCATCATTCTCGAGGGTTTGTTTCCAATACTCATAATGATTGTGAGAAAAAGCATATACCGCTTTATCTACCCCGCCGTGATTAACTAAATCAGCTTGCTCGTCACCTATAATGTTTAGCTTTTCAATCACTACAGGTTCGTTAGTTGGGGTTTTGAATATTCCCGTTTTCACCTCTTTACCGTTATGAATAAGAGTTTTAATTTTAGAGATATTAGTCGAGATGATTTTCATTGCGATACCAACGGATGAGGAAGTAAAGATTAATTATGCAGGTTTTAAAATTATTATAAATAAATTTAAGCAAAAAAATGACCGCTTAAAGCTAAGCAGTCATTTTAAAATATACATTTTTTATTGTTCTGCTTGCTTTAAAAAATACGTTTCGGCCAGTCCATTATGTATTCCAGCTAAGTCTATTTGTATTTCATCGATAAAGTCATGCAACAGACCATTTTTAAGTACTCGTACGTCTTTATTTTCTAACTCAACAATTGCATTATCAATTGATTTAATAATTTCTGTTGAGTTTGGCAAAGGTAAAACCAATGCTTTTAATTCATTCATACAAAATAAAATAGATCGTGGGAATACTTTGCTGTGCATCACAAATTCTATTACATCTGCACGCTGTACTCTAACGCCCATTTCTTGGCGATACATTTGATAAGCACTTAACGAACGCAACAAGCTGATCCACTGAATATTATCAAACGGCTTCACTTCTTCTTCATTAGTAATTAACGTAGCAGAGCGAATATCTAAAATTCGCGATGTCATGTCTGCGCGCTCTATAATCGAACCAAAGCGGATAAAAACATAGCCCTGATCATGATTAATTGTGGCATCTAACGCCCCAAATATTTGATGGGCTGAATCTATAATCTTTTTTAAATAATCAAAACGTCCGCGCTTTGTTATCCCTTCTTTTTGATTATCTTTTACATAATAATAAAGAGAGTTAATTTCTTCCCATACATCTCGAGGTATTACATCGCGGATTGTACGCGCGCTTTCTCGTGCCGAAGTAATAGAGTTTAAAATTGACGAGCTGTTATCACTACCAACAAGTAAATACCTTAATGCTTTTTGTTCAGTAAAATCAGTATGGTTTTCTGAATACGCTTTACGCACACCAATAATATCAATTAATGGCTCCCAGCCGGTACATACGCCTTTGGGTAAGTCCATCATCAGTAAATTGTTAACGTTGATTAAACGAGCCACATTTTCCGCGCGCTCAATGTATCGAGATACCCAATATAAAGTTTCGCCTACTCTTGATAACATATTATTTAGCCTCTTCGTCAACAATCCAAGTATCTTTACTGCCACCACCTTGTGATGAATTAACCACCAAAGAGCCTTTAACCATAGCAACACGCGTTAATCCACCAGTGGTAACTTGCGTATCTTTACCTGATGATAAAATAAACGGTCTTAAATCGGTATGTCGACCATCTGGTTTATTACCATCAAATGTTGGTACTGTTGATAAATCTAATGTTGGTTGAGCTACCCAGTTTCGTGGGTCCGCTTTAATTTGAGCAATACACGCTTCTTGTTCTTTTTTAGTCGATTTAGGACCAATTAATAATCCATATCCGCCAGATTCATTTGCTGGTTTAACAACAAGCTTATCGATATTTTTAATCACATGGTCGCATTCTTTCGGGTCTAAACATTTGAACGTTGGGACATTAGCAAGTTTAGCTTCCTCGCCTAAGTAGTACTTAATCATCTCAGGTACATAGGCGTAAACTACTTTGTCATCAGCAACACCTGCGCCTGGTGCATTAACCAAAGCAACATTACCTTTAGACCA
The DNA here is from genome assembly GCF_002836695.1 of Pseudoalteromonas sp. 78C3. NCBI lineage: Bacteria > Pseudomonadati > Pseudomonadota > Gammaproteobacteria > Alteromonadales > Pseudoalteromonadaceae > Pseudoalteromonas > Pseudoalteromonas sp. 78C3. The sequence goes on along the minus strand of NZ_PJAV01000150.1, from coordinate 10,791 downwards.
AGCACGCATTAATCCAGGAACGCCAAGTTGGGATTCTGGTAAAAAGGCTTCTGGGTCTAAAAACAAATCATCTATACGACGATAAATAACATCAACTCGTTGTAGCCCTGTGATTGTTCTCATGTATACACAGTCATCTTTTTCAACAACTAAATCGCGCCCCTCTACCAGTTCGCAACCCATTTCTTGGGCAAGGTAACAATGCTCAAAATAAGCGGAGTTAAACACCCCAGGAGTAAGTACCACGACTTCTGGTTTATCTTGTGGACGAGGCGACATTGCCGCTAGCATATCAAATAATTGTGAAGGGTAATCATCAACAGGTAAAATCGATACTTGCTCAAATAATTCAGGGAATACACGCTTCATTACAGAGCGATTTTCAAGCATATAAGATACACCAGAAGGAACACGCAGGTTATCCTCAAGCACATACATTGTACCGCTACCATCGCGTACTAAATCTGAGCCACAAATATGCGCCCATATCTTATTTGGCGGGTTTATTCCCACGCATTGTTGGCGAAAGTTAACTGATTTTTCTAGTAACCCTTTTGGAAAAACACCATCTTTTATTATTTTTTGGTCGTGGTATAAATCATCTATAAAAAGGTTAAGCGCTTCAACACGTTGCTTTAAACCAACCTCTACGCTTTGCCATTCTTTTTTACCAATAGTTCGAGGGATAATATCAAACGGCCAGGCTCTATCAATCATATTGCCTTCGTTGTAAACCGTGAAAGTAATACCCATTTCTTTAATTGCTAAATCAGCAACCGCTCTGGCTTTTACTAATTCTTCTGCTGATAAATTAGCAAAAAATTGTGCTAATTGTGTTCCATGCGATCTAACGTTTCCTTGTGCATCAATTAATTCATCAAAGAAACCTTTTGTTTGGTACGCTTTCCAATCAATTTTCATACACTCTTTCACCTTATCCATCATCATATATGACGTAGTTAAACTGCTATTCCATTCGAATCATATCAACCGCTACATCAAGCAATTGACTACCGCCACCAAATACCACTCCTTTTAAAGGAGTTACGTCAGAAAAGTCTCGCCCTACGGCTAGAGTAATATGCTGATCGCGTGGTAAAACATTATTTGTTGGATCAAAATCAACCCAACCAAAGTTTGGAACAAATACCGCAAACCATGCATGAGTTGCATCTGCACCTTCTAGCTTTTCTTCGCCTTCTGGCGGCATGGTTTCTATGTACCCACTTACGTATCGACCTGCTAACCCTACGCTACGTAAGCATGCAAGCGCAAAGTGTGCAAAGTCTTGGCAAACGCCCCTTTTTTGTGCAAAAACAGTGCTCAAAGGCGTACTAATTGTTGTAAAACCAGGATCATAATGAAATTCATGAAAAATTCGTGCCATTAGATCTTTGCATGCAGAAATTATATTTTTGTGTGCATCAAACGAAATTAATGTGTATTCCTTAATTCCTTTATCTATTGGAATAAGTTGTGAAGGTAGTACAAATTCAGACGTTTTTAATAATTCCGCCGTATTTGGTTTAACCAATAAATCACGTACTTTTCGCCATGCAATATCAACACTCTCTAAATTGCTATTAGCGCCGACTAACAGTTCTACCTCGCTGATCATCGTTACTTTAAGTTTTTTATGCTGTATTGCTATTTCAAACGCTGTTACCTGATTATTAAAATAATCAGTAAATGTTTGTAAGTAAGTCGGTGTAGGTTCAATTTCTACACGACTACTGTGGCATATTTGCCCGCGATTCGTTTTTGGCGTTAATCGCGCTTGGTTTTGACACAAACTAACAAAGTCTGAATAGTTGTATGTAGTCGAGTGCTTTATTTTATATTTCACGATTGAGCTTGCTCAATATTAGTCCAGTTCAATTTATTTGCCGTTTGGGTATGAGAAAAATACTGTAGTAATAATACATCACAAAATGTATCTAAGTTCATACGCGTATTATGGTTAAATTCAATTAACTGGTTACGTTGTCCATTTTCACTTTTTTGTAAGTAATCTTTTTCGGTTACATAACAACTTGTTTTAGAAAGTAAAATTGCTTTTTCGTGTGCCGCAATTACGCCTTGCCTGCGTTTTGTGGGTAAATGCTTACACAACTTATTAATTTCCTCTAACTGAAATAATAAAGAACGTGGGTATTCAGCATCTAAAAGTAATAGCTCAAGCCCTGTACCAATGGTTTGATACATTCTGTATCGGCGCTTATGCGTAACTAAACTAACTTGGCAACTTAGCACGGCTTCAAGTAAGCCAAGCTCTTCGGGCTCGTCTAATTCTTTGGTTAATAAAGCCGCACTTAATGATGTAATTTGTAAGCTACGTTCTACTCTTCTGCCCATTTCGAGTAAAAACCAGCCGTTACTATTTGGCATACAATCTGTAATCGAGCCATTAAAAGCCATAATCGAGCCTATAACTCTATCTAGGCTGCTTTGCATTGCACGCGTTGGAATATTAATATTTACATTTTTAAATACTTTAATTTGCTCATTAATATCATCAATTATTCGGCGGCTATCATGAGATAGTAATTCTTGAATTTGCACCGACGCATTTGCAATGTACTTTAATGTATTAATAATACTGCCAGCGCATTGCTCGTCTGCAAGGAGTTGAAAAGCAGTTTCTTTAGACAGATTTACATCAATGCCATCTAGTTTTAAATCAGGTTCTATATAGGGATAAACAATATATTGCGACCTAATGGCATTAGAAAGCCGTGCAACTATACTTTTTCGTATTGAATCTGGGTAAACAGAAAACTCGGTGTACTTGTCTATAAAAATACGCAATATACGTATGGTGTTTTCGCAGCGTTCTAAGTATCGACCCAACCAAAAAAGGTGCTCAGCCGTACGGCTCGAAATAACCCCTTCGAGTAGCGTTACATCCATTCTTTTTCTAATTGGCACCGGTGGATTATGCTCGCCTAAATCAACTCTATCGGCTGTATTTATCCATGTATCTTTGATCCAACCAGATATTCTCGGATTGTTACTTTTTTCGTTCGAAAAACACAGTGCTGAAGGAAGTACTTCTACGCCATTTTCTGTGGTTAATGCATAACACCTAAACACCACTGGCTTGGAGATTAATTGCCCGTCATGCCAAAATGGTGCACTGCTAAAAGAAGGTTTTTCTTGGAAAAAGTAATTATCGGGTTCTTCGCTAATAAGTAGCTTTATTTCTTGCTCGTCTAGCACTCCATCTAACTTGAGTGTAGGGTCTATAGCAGATAGTAGTTCGAGGTTATTCCAATCAATGGCTTGCGCTTCTTTTACACTTAAGTAATTTGGCTCACCTAACAACAGCGGTTGTTTTAAAATTTGCTGCGATAACTTTTCTAAGTTGCACTTTATTGAAGGCGACGAGAGCACACCGCTACCAAACGGGTTTAAAACCTTAACCGACCCTTGTCGTACAGATTGTAATAAGCCCGGAATACCATGAAGTGAATATTCAGTTTGCTCTAAAGAGTCAATACAACGATCAGAAACCCAGCGTAAAATGACATTAATTTTACCCAAGCCTTGTAACGATTTTAAACAAACGTCACCACCACGTACAGTTAAGTCGGCGCTTTGTACTAATGTATAGCCAAAGTAGGTAGATAGGAATGCATGCTCGTTGTAGTTAGGATCATCAATTCCTTGGGTTAGAATTACAATTCGTGGGTCATCCATGTAGTGGGTATATTCATTAATACCCTCTTGGAATAAATTTAAAAATTCTTTAATTTGCTGAACATTACATTCGGCAAATTCTTCAGCCATTACACGCCTTGCAATAATACGGCTCTTAATTAATAGCCCTAAGCCTAACGGGCACTGACAATGATCGCTTAATACTTTAAATTCGCCTGTTGGCGTGCGGTAAACATCTAACGCGGTAAAAAAAAGTGTTAATTCGTTACTAGGTAGGCTAAAACCTTCGCGTAAGTAATTAGGGTCTTGAAAAAGCTGCTTTGCAGGAATATGACCATCAACTAATAATGTTTGGTCACCGTAAATATCTTGCTGAATTTTATTTAATAAAAGGGTTCTTTGTTTTATTCCCTCTTCGAGCAATGCCCAATCAGCTTTAGATAACATAAATGGCAATGGGTCGAAGTGCCACTGCTTATTGCTTTCATTTTTAATATTGCCATTTTGTAGCAATTGGCTAATTTCTGTAGCGCGGCTACTAACATCATCTGCTGTTAGGCTAGCTAAACGCTTAAATAAAGTATCCCAATGGTCTGGGTTTAAACCACTGTGGTTTGCTAGTTCATCATGTCCATGTGATTTATCAAGATATAAAGACAACCACTCAGGCAATTCCGGCATCGCGTTATTGTTAATATACAAGCTGAAAGTGCTCCAATTTATAGTAAATAGCCGTGTTCATAATGATGCTTTAAAAATATTTAGTCATTCCACTTTAAATAATTTCAAAGTGGAATGACACAACTATCAATTATTATTTAAAGTTAGGCTGCCTGCGTAAATCCAAGGTATTTGGATAATCAGGATTACTACTTTCTTCATCAGGTACCACGTATTCACTTGCGCTTTGCGCCGATTGAAAACTATGCGTAACCGCCGATGGGCTCCAGCTTGGTTCTGCTGATGCAAGTAACGATGGTGTATGCCCATGCTCCCAAAATCTTGCAACTCTGCGCCCTTCAGCTTCAAATGCATTAACCGGTAGCGTTTCAGGATTACGACCCCCAGCATGGCTCACATGATATACAAAGCCTCCAACTGAACGACCTTCCCACGTATCGATTAAATCAAAAACTAATGGAGCATGTACGCCAATAGTTGGGTGAAGCGCTGTAGGTGGTTGCCAAGCTCTGTATCGTATACCCGCGACCATTTCATCTTTTGCTTTACCTTTAACCGGTTTAAGCGGCACTCTTCGACCATTACACGTTACAACATAGCGATCGCTCATTGTTCCTTGTACTTTTATTTGTACTCTTTCTAATGACGAATCTACATAGCGCGCCGTACCAGACGCACTTGCCTCTTCGCCTAGTACATGCCAAGGCTCGATTGCGGTTCTAAGCTCAAGTGTAACGTTATCAAGTTCTCGCGTTCCACATACCGGAAACCTAAATTCAAAAAATGGATTTAACCAACTTAACTGAAATTGAAAACCTGCTTGTTGTAAATCGCGGCTTACTTCAGCTAAATCGTTTTCTACATATTGTGGTAATAAAAACTTATCGTGTAACTCTGTACCCCAACGTATTAATGGCTTGTGGTAAGGTTTTTTCCAAAACCAAGCAAGTAAAGTACGCAACAGTAGCATTTGCACTAAGCTCATTTGAGAATGTGGAGGCATTTCAAAGCCTCTAAATTCTACAATCCCTAAACGACCTGTGGCTGAGTCGGGTGAATAGAGCTTATCTATACAAAACTCTGCTCTGTGTGTATTACCCGTTAAATCCACTAATAAATTACGCAGTAACCTATCAACTAACCAAGGTTCAGGCACCTCACCTTCGGGCATATGCGAAAAGGCAATTTCTAGCTCGTATAAAACTTCATCACGGGCTTCATCCACTCGCGGCGCTTGGCTTGTAGGACCAATAAAAAGCCCCGAAAATAAATACGACAAACCAGGATGATGCTGCCAATAGGTAATAAAACTTCTTAAAATATCAGGTCTGCGTAAAAATGGGCTTTGCTCAGGTGTTTCGCCACCAAGCGTTACGTGGTTACCACCACCAGTACCAGTATGGCGACCATCTGCCATAAACTTATCGGTACCTAATCGGCATTCTTTTGCTAAACCGTATAACGTTGTGGTTCGACTGACTAATTGATCCCACGATGTTGAAGGATGAATATTTACTTCAATAACACCTGGATCTGGCGTTACAGCGTATTTTTCTACGCGGCTATCTTTAGGTGGGCTATAGCCTTCAATAACAAGTGGCATTTTAAGTTCTTTTGCCACACTCTCTATACTACTTATTAAACCCATGTAATGTTCAAAATGACTTGTTGGTGGCATAAATATATATAAACGCCCCTCTCTCACTTCCATTACAAGCGCAGTTTTAACCATTTCTTTACCAATAAAGCCCTTTTTAAGCTTTTTAGCTTTGGTAAAATTTTCTGGAATATCAAACGGGTCGCGGTCAATAATATTGCCGCTCCACTCAAGGCTGTCTAAAGGTAGGCGATAACCAAGTGGTGATTCACCCGGTAATAAAAAACAATGACCCCGTTTAAACTCCCACGTACACGACTGCCAACAGTTTTTACTATCGTTCCATTTTAAAGGTAGAACATAGCCAACAGGCTTTTCTATGCCTTTATCCATTTTAGCTAAAAAGCCTTTTCGGCTCATTGCATGGAGAAGTTCTGGTTGATCTGGCTTTATTTCGGTAGGTAATGAGGCTTCTTGCCACATGTGATATAAAATATCTTCATAAGCCGTAGTAAGTGCCTTGGTTTCAAGACCAAGTGAGTCACACAGTTTATCAGCAAACTTTTTAGTATCGGTATGATCAAATTTATAATCTTTATTAGGATCGGCTAATAGCGCAGCATCTTGCCATAAAGGCTCGCCGTCTTTGCGCCAATAGCACGCATATTGCCAACGTGGTAATGGCTCACCCGGATACCATTTACCTTGTCCGTAATGAGTAAAGCCACCTTTTGTGTATACTTTATTCATTTCTACAAATAAATTTTGAGCTAATATTCTTTTTTCTTTACCATCGGCATCAGTATTCCACTGAGGATGTTCCATATCGTCAATAGAAATAAACGTAGGCTCGCCACCCATAGTTAAATGTATGTTTTCTTCATTGTAAACATTATCAACGTGCTGACCTAAGCGGTTAATTGCCGCCCACTGCGCCTCAGAATAAGGCTTAGTAACACGTGGGTCTTCGTGTACACGCGTTACTTTATTATAAAAGCTAAACTCAGATTTACAGTCGTCTATACCGCCTGTTACCGGCGCCGCCGAGCTTGGCTCTGGCGTACATGCCAATGGAATATGACCTTCACCAGCAAATAAACCCGAGGTAGGATCAAGCCCTATCCACCCTGCACCCGGAATATACACCTCGGTCCATGCATGCAAATCGGTAAAGTCTTCTTCTGGGCCGCTTGGACCATCTAGTGATTTTTGATCTGAGGTTAGCTGGACTAAATAGCCCGATACAAATCGAGATGCCAACCCTAAATGACGAAACAGTTGTACTAACAACCAAGCGGAATCACGACACGAACCTGTTTTTTTACTTATTGTTTCGTTTGCCGTTTGCACACCGGGTTCTAAACGAATGCCATAACCTACTAATTCATAAATAGCTTGATTAACAGCCACTAAAAAATCAACGCTTCTAAGCGGCTCTTTAGGATTTAAAGATTCAATTAATTCTTTAAATTTTGGACTGGCTTTACGTTTTTTTAAATAAGGAGTGAGTTCTGATTTTGAAATAGCATCGTAAACAAACGGGAAGTTTTCGGCGTAATCTTCTAAAAAGAAATCAAAAGGATTAATAACCGTTAGTTCGGCGACCAAATCAACTGTAAAACTAAATTCGGTAGTTGGTTTGTTAAATACCACCCTCGCTTGGTAATTACCAAAAGGGTCTTGTTGCCAATTTATATAGTGATCTTCTGGAACTATTTTTAAAGAATAACTTTTAATTTTTGTACGGCTATGTGGCGCGGGACGTAATCGGAATATATGCGGCCCCATATTAACTGACCGATCGTATTTATACTGAGTATGGTGCGAAATCCCAACTGTAATTGTCATCTATTAATTCCCCTTTAATAATGTATGGCCACAATATAACGCTGAAAATATTATTTGGACTAATTCACTTGTGCAATTTTTATACCAAAAGACTTGCTTAAGTAGTGCTGTTCATCCACTCGCGGCTCTTGCACAAAGCAACGTTATGCATAAAGGTTTTGACCTAATTAATAGGAAAAACACACCAATTCAATAAATAGTAAACTTAGTGTAATTTAAACCATCAATTTTAGATTTTTAATGGTGCAGAAAATGCACCAAAATAGTGCTTTAAAATAACCTACAATTAAAGTTAATTAATTTAAAATATTGAAATAAAACAAATAAAGTTAACTTTTTAAAATACTTACTCCGTTATTTATAACGCTAAACAGGTATAATTAAAAGTATTTATTTAGAGTTTAATAATCATTAAATAGTAAGAAATAGTTCACAATAAAGCTGCTGTTAAAGTAAGTAACGGTGCTATACTAGATCGATTTTTAACCGCTTACGTTACAGTAAAACTAACAATCTCGATGGGATAAAACAAGCAACTTTTAATACATAGATGCTTAACTTTAAAGATTAGTTTTGCAGTGGTGTGTTTTAATTTCAGATAAAGCAGAACACGTCCAATTTGAAAGACCAGCACATCTCACTAACCTGTTAATTTTTCATTATCATCAATGCTAAAGGTAATGCAGCCCTGGCGTATTTTCAGATTTTTTAAATCAACCCAATCTACCTAATAGGATATTTTCTTATGCAAAAGCTAACAGATGTCGGTGAAAACTTAGTTAATGGTATAGCATCTCGTTATAACCTCAGTCACGATGCAGTAATTCACATGTTAGTTAGCGTTAATAACGGCGGTTGCTCAATGGCACAGTTTAATTGCCCAGAACTTGGTGGTTCTGGTCAATGGATGCGTGGCGGAATGACAATGGTTGGCGACATGTTTAACAACGGTTTAAAATCAACCGTTGATAACTTGTGCAACGAACTTGCTAATATATTGAGCAATAACCAAATATTTCCGGTTATTCCTGCAGGAACGCCTGGCAGCAATCAATGGTGGCCAGGTAATCTAGGCAGCCCATTTAGCAGTGGTGCGCAAAATAATATTCGCTACGCTATATTCCCTAATCGCTTAGCCGTTGAATTAAATGGACAAGTGAGCGTATACGACACGTTAGATCATAATATTGGTGGTGTAAGCCAACAGCAAGGCAATAATACCTCTCTTACATTTAACAGTCAGTGGGGGACAATTAATGTAAATACCCTGCCATTAATTTCAGGGCAAACGCCAACGCCTCCAGAACCTCAAAAAGATTTTACGCAGCAAGTAACGCAGCCGAATTTTGCATCGTTAACACCAAACCAAGTTGAAGCACCGGCTAATAATACTGTGGGGCAATACTCGGTAGACGAAACACTTCAAATTATTGAAAAGTTAGCACAACTTCGCGACTCTAATGCGTTGAGTGATGATGAATTTAATATTAAAAAGTCTGAACTTTTAAAAAGGATTTAACTACTATCCTCCAATAGCATAGCGCTAAGTAAAAGTGGTTTATACGGTCTCTTTTTTATTCGGTAACATATGAAAACATTTAAATGTAATTGCACAGATCAACTTATTTTATTTTTTGAAAGCAGCCATTGTTTGGCTTGCGGCAGAACCGTAGGTATTGATGACGATTTCGATCAAGTTGAACCCTATGAAATTGATGAGCAATCGGGGTTATTTTACAAAGCAGAAGCGCCTGAAGTTTTTTATAAAAAATGTGATAACAATGCTCAGTACCACGTTTGTAATGGTATGGTTAATTTAGATACATTTATACCCGTTGCCGATAAAGACGAAGTGCTGTGTTTTTCATGCCGCTTTAATGAAACGGTGCCCGATTTAAGCATTATCGGGCATATTCCATTGTGGAAAAAAATGGAAACGGCGAAGCGTCGCGCTTTATATACTCTAAAATCGTTATCGCTCCCCTTAAATACTATTATTCAAGAACCTGAAAGCGGATTAAGCTTCGACTTCATAACTGACCGTAACGTGAGCGATCACTTTGTAAGCCCAATTATAGGTCAAGATGTTGTATTTACAGGACACGACTGTGGCCATATCACTATAAATCTAGCCGAGGCAGACGACGTAGCACGCTCTCAAGCTAAAATAGCGATGGGTGAGCGTTACCGTACTTTACTTGGTCATTTTCGCCATGAACTTGGTCATTATTATTTTGATCAACTAATCGCAAATTCACCAAAAAAACATGCTTTATGTAAGCAATATTTTGGTGATGACGAATTAGATTACCAGCAAGCGCTCGATACTCATTACAAGCAAGGTGCGCCAGCTAACTGGCATGAAACCTTTATTAGTGAATACGCTACTATGCACCCTTATGAAGACTGGGCGGAAACATGGGCGCATTACATGCATATTATCGATACTTTAGAAACAGCCAAAAACTTTTCAATTACAGGCTCAACAACGGGTAATGAGTTTGAATTAGATGAAGCAGACGAGCTTCGATTGCCACAAAGTGCTTATTACTTTAATTCACAAACATCGATTGATGCTATTTTAGATACTTGGATGGAATTTTCGATCATTCTAAATTCACTAAATCGCAGCATGGGACTTGCCGATGCCTACCCATTTGTACTTACTCAAGCGGTGCGAACTAAGTTGTCTTTCATCCATCATGCTATTCATAACAGGCTCAATTTAATGCCTGATTTGGGCATAGGAAAAGTGTAATAAAATAAGCTCAGTCCAAAAAACATTTTAATAAAGAGCCATTTATTCTTGCTATGACTTTTCATGCATAGGTAGATGGCTTTTTTATGATGAGAAAAAAGCCGTAAAATAAAAGTCTAAAAATAGTATATATCCCTACTTTTTCGCTGAAGCTTTATTAGCTTGTCACAGCGAGGTTATTCTTAAGTCGACTTATGACTTTTTCTTGATAAGTACTTACTGTAGAAAACTTTTGTATTGATACAAA
>NZ_PJAV01000137.1:0-33742 GCF_002836695.1 Pseudoalteromonas sp. 78C3 | reverse complement strand
AGGCCGGTACAGGTACTAGGCCGTAAATACATCTGATAGTCGATAGGGCTGAGGTTGATTATTGCATCTATTTTTCTAAGTGTTCGTAATTTTAGAAGTGACAAACTTTGCCAATTCTTACCTGATGTCTCAGTTAAGAATTTTGTTATATAGTCTTTTAATCTATTTTTATTTAGGAGTACCTTCTCGCACTGCTTCACAGAGGCTTGATGCTGCAATAGTAGAAGAACAACAGCATCACATAGTACGTATCGTCGCTCCTCTTTTTCTATTTTTCCATACCAAAATACCAACCCATCTAGATACATTAAATTATAGGGGGTATTTATAATGGTAATAAGCTCGTCAAATTGAACACCTGTTGTCATATATAAAAATAAGGCTAGTCGGCCAAAGCGACCTTCCATTGATAAATTGGCTGTCGGCGTTTGTAGCTCGTTGTTTAATAATGACTTTACTTGTAGTGCTACAGGTAACTTTATTAATTCGACTGGTGATAACATGGGTTTATCACGCTTTAGTACGACAACTTGAGAAACTCTTGAAGATTCAATACCGTGATGCTTTAAGCCGTACTTTAATATTGCATCAATAATCATTAGTTGAAGTTGCTTCGCTGCTAAATCTTCTTTAAGCCGTGATTTTAAAACATCCATTTCAATTGCAAGTACACTTTCATCTGACTTTTGAAAACATCTAAGCATCAATATACATAACTTTTTGTATTCTTTTAAAAAAGCCACATCACTCAATCTAATACCAAAATCATCATCTAATAAATTCTTATATGCATGTTCAATTTGTTGATAACATGGATGAAATTTATCTTCCTTTTTAAGTTTGTTTAAATAAGATCGGACTTTAGAGTTTGCCATCCTACCTCCTTAAATAACTTATCTAAAATAGGTAGCAATTCATTTACAGCGTCAATGTAATTAAGTGCTGAGTAATCTGCTAAGGGAACCTCACCAGACTGCCAATGACCCATTTGAAAGTTTACAAGCTCTGAATTAACTTTGTTATACAGCAAACTACTTTTAAGCCAATGCCTTCCTGCATTTGCAGGTATATCATGCTCTGCGTGTAACCTAAGAACTAATTCTGTAGGAGAAATACCCCTAGTCACAATTCCTGATCTTTGTCTCTGAAATATGAATAAGGGTCCATGATTTATACGTGAATTTCTGATTAGCTTAAACCACTGACAAGATTCTTTATAATCGAGGCCTAAAGTTTTAGAGGTAACATCTAAATAGCCATCTATTGACTGACATAGCTTGGGTTCTAATACTCTTATTAACCCTCTCAAACAACTAAGATGCTCTTGATATGCGGTTACTTGCTCATTTAAAATAGAAGGTAAACAAACTAATCTAGAGTGAGTGAAATCACTATCATCTTTATCACTTATCCCCATCAGGTTTAGCGATGGAAAATATAGAGAAAAAGTTGGTAACGGGTTCCAAACAGCCCGATATCCAGTTCCAAACATTAGCATCCATGCCGTATAGACTGTGAACGCATTATGATATTTTAAAATTGCATCTAGTTGTTTAAAAGAATTTAACTTGGCATTTTCAACTTCTAATGCCAAAGCTGCTATGAGCGCTTTAACTGTCATATCTTCTGGAGTAAATTTAGAACCAAACCTACGATTCTGCTTATCAAAACACTTTAATTCAAAAAGTTTAATAGGGAATTTTTCTTTACAATAATCATAATAATCAGACTCAATTTCTTGCCAAAATTCAAAAATCCTTTCACATCGCGTAACGTCATCAATATTGCTGTAGCTCCTAGATACTCGAGTAGAGTACATTTTTACATCGTAACTAAAGTCTATATAAATAGGGTCTATAACACCTGTTGCATTAATATAATTCCCAATAAAATTACTAATGCTACTAATGCTTAGCCTTCCGCTATAAGATTTATCTGATATTCTTTTTAGTTTTTTGGCTAAACTGCTTTCAAGTGCGGCAAAATTGTCTACGTTAATAATTAAGCCTTCTTTCCTGCCGTTTAAGTATTTAATTATTAAATCTGTCAAAAATGTAGGACTCGCAGTAAATACACCATTAGCTGTTTTTATAAGGCCAACTTTTTTAATCGATGGTTTAGCAGTTTGAGTTATTGGGAAATACCACCAGCCTTTAGCATTTTCATCTAAATACAAACCTCGTGTTTTTTCATCTATTTTATTAAATACCTGTAAGCTTTTTATCTCATTAAACGTCTTACCCAATAAAAACATTAGCCAACATAATATCGCTAACTCAATATTTTTATCGGAACGACCGTACTTAGTTAATGTGTCAAATAATAAGCCCAACTCTGACGCCTTTAATAATCGCGTATCTTGATAAGCGATATTATGAGCTCGATGTACATTGCGAGTTATATCTATCTGTTTTTTTTTCTTAGAGGCAGGACTAAAAACCATTTCAATGCTTTGATGATCAGTTTTGTCTCGTGCAGTATTACTTTCATTATTGTCAATTACAAAGGGCATCTGAACTTCAGAATCGTCAAGGTTTAGACCTTCTGTGTCCGATAAAAAAGCTCTAGATGGAATTAAAACAGACAAATCATCTATCGCGCCAGTTATTGGTAATGTATTAGGTTTTTTATACCACTTAACAATAGAGTCTATTTGTCGACTACCATGTTTATACTGCCGGGCTGGCTGCCAGTCGTTCCTATAAAAATGAATTAAAGTAATTAAGTAGGCCCTATCAGAGACATTACTAGTATATATATCCTTATTAGTAATTGACTCTAATCGACTGGCAATTGACGAAGAAGGCTCAAGGTAATCTGTTAAAATGTTATTTTTATCAGGTTCAAAGGCAATATTAGATTTTCTCATTAATAATCGAAACTTATTACAAACCTCTGCTTCTCTTGTTGATGAGCTTGTAGCTAATTCAGGATCTGTGAGTGTATCTATTACTTTAAAATAATTACAAATAAAATTAGCAAGCAGGTTTAATGATTTTGAATCTTGCTTATACTCATATGATTTAATAAGTAATACATAGAACGGTATCTCATTACACCATCCGTTTTTATAAGTACTCCGATTAAAACTTTCTTTTAATGTTGTATCTAGCTCAACACCATACTCATTAAAGGCAGAATAAATATACTCAGGAAGACACAATTCACTTTTAGTAAACACCCATAAATTTCGTGACTCATCATTCATCCTTTTTAACAATAAAAAAACTTGTGATAAGGCGCATAAATCTTCAGGAGCACTTATGCGGAGAGTAAAATCATCAAAGTCAGATTTTATATCCTCGCTACTAATTTCCAAGTTCAACTTTTTGCAATACAACTCAATATGCTCCAGAAGCTTAATTTTTAGCATACCTGTCATAATTTAATCACTTTTGTACTAATTTTAAGCCATTTACATAATTCTGTTTTTGTTTTGATAGCTGGAAATAAAGTGCGCCATTCTGCCGAATTAATTACTGAATGCTCATCTTTAAATAAGCAAATAAGTAATTCAGATATTAAAGGACCGGATGCATTAAAGTATTGTTTAAGGAGGAGTCGCACAATATCATTAAGAAAAATTAAACGCCTCAGATCGGGTGTCGGACGATAAGGAAGAACTAAGCATGGGGTAAGCTGATTTGATTGGTTTTGAAGTCGACAAACTTTATGAAAAGTAAATAAGCCAGAAACTAGTTTTAACTTTTCGGTATCAGTTTTGTATCCAATTATTGGGGCTTGATAAGCATCCAGCTTCCAAGTGGTAATAGTATCAAAGCTATCGTTTGAACTTGGTTTTAAAAACGAAAATAAATTTGCTTTACTGATTAAATTATCAGTAGCTTTTTCAAGGGATATATTTTCAACGATAATATTCTCAAGTGTAGCTCTATCTAATAATTCGCCAACCTTTTTTAATTTTCCTTCGATGTTATCGTTAATCATATTAAGCACCAGAACAATAAGTAGTCAATTTCGACATTTTCATAATGTGCCTAAATAGTGCCTTAATCAAGCTTTAAATGCTCAAAAAACACTCAAAACCTTATCAGCACATTAAAGAGAACGAAATAACTCGTTGTTATTAAAGATAGTTATATATATTTACAGAAGTTTATTTTTATCGAGGGAGTTAAACTAACGTCTTGACATGGTAGGGGTCGGTGGTTCGAATCCACTCAGTCGTACCAATTCAAAGCAATAAAAAAAACCTAAGAAAAAGCACTACCTACTCTTGATCACCCGGTCCAAAGGTCAGTAGTTCGAATCCACTCAGTCGTACCAATTCAAAGCAATAAAAAAACCTAAGAAAAAGCACTACCCACTCTTGATCACCCGGTCCAAGGGTCAGCAGTTCGAATCCACTCAGTCGTACCACTTAAAAGTAATGAAAAAAACCTAAGAAAAAGCACTACCCACTCTTGATCACCCGGTCCAAGGGTCAGCAGTTCGAATCCACTCAGTCGTACCAATTCAAAGCAATAAAAAAAATAAAAGAAAAAGCACTACCCACTCTTGATCACCCGGTCCAAGGGTCAGCAGTTCGAATCCACTCAGTCATACCAGTTCACAACAATAATAAAATACCTCAAAGAAAAAGCACTACCCACTCTTGATCACTCAACTTCAACAGTTAGTCATTAATTAACGATCCCTTACAACCAGGTTATAGCTTTATTTCTTGTAAATTATCCTTGTGAGTTTTGTTGACATTTCATGATTAAAATTCATTCAATTTACAGGGGGGGTAATCGTGCGCGATTTGTAACCTATTGGGCTCGGTAGCGGCTTCTGCGTTACTCTGATGGCTTACATTCTTGTAAGAATAAGTAAAAATCGAGTAACAAAGAGTCAATAACCGCACTGTATAGGCGATGTTTTGATTAAAAAACAACATATACAGCTGCAAATTCAACCTCTAAGATCAACAGCCTCTAGTCTATTTTATTTAGTAATTCATAACCTGCAAGTACATCACTCAACTCCTCGTCAATGGTACTTTGACGCAGAGTATTAAACTCACTCGAAAGCTTATCAAGTAGCTCTTCAATATTTTTTTCAGCGCGTTGCATTGCGCCAAGACGACTGCTATTTTCGCTGACCAACGACTCGGCACATGCACGATAAAGAGAAATAAAAATATACTCGCGGATCAATGCTCTTATTGTTGTAGAGTGCTTGCAGAGTACTTCTGGCAAAGCTTTAGTTGGCCATAAAATATTTTTAAAATTATCTCGCCATTGCTCGTCAAGTGGGAGTAATCGCTGAGAAACACATTCATAAAGCGCGCCTTGTTTAGGTTGATTATAAAACACCAATACACCGCAACCAGGATTAAGAATTAAGCTTGATTCACTGTCTATTTGAATTTGCCTAACTAAGGTATCTATATCGTGAACACTCACTGGCACTGTGTATACTTTTACTAAATTAAAGCCGGCATCGGTAAGTCGAGATGCAGCACGTGCGCCTACTACCCAAATTAGAGGTGGCTGGGTCTCGTTACTTAGCGCTTTAATTGCAAAGTCGGTAATACTTTCATTAAATTGCCCTACCAACCCTTGATCTGAGCCGAATATGATCACACCCACTCTGCTTTCATTTATATTTTTGGGTTGTGGTGAAAATTGAGATGACATGTCATCATGCAAACTAGCACTTAATCCTAACTCAACTGCCCGGTAGTAATCTGTCAATGAGCTAATCGATTTTTCATATTGCCCAATACTCGAGGCAGCAAGTGCCTTCATTGTTTTTACCACGCCTTGTAAATCACTTGCACTGGCTATTTTATGGCGTAAATTAGCGGCACTATTGCTCATGTTGTTATTGCCTTCTTTTCAGACTCAAAATCAACAAGTGCGCGCTTAGCCAACTCAACAATTGTTTGTCGATCGTCATCACTTAAGCTTTTAGCGGTATCAAATCTATCACACAAAGTATCGTCTAACTGCGCAACTGCTTTTTTAAGAATATTTTTTGCGTCGTTTATTTTTAGCAGTTCAATCGAATCTAAAAAGCCATTACTGAGTGCGAGTAATAGCATAATTTGCTCAGGCACTGGCATAGGTGATGATTCAGATTGATGTAAGCTCGCTCGAATACGCCGTCCATGTTCAATTATACGCCGTGTATCATCATCAAGTCGGGCACCAAAACGAGCAAAGGTTTCTAGCTCTTCAAATTGAGCATATGCAAGCTTTAAATCGCCAGCAACTGCACGAAACGCAGCACGCTGTGCTTTACCGCCCACACGAGAAACCGACTTACCAACGTCAACGGCTGGTAATACACCTAGAGCAAATAATGAGGGTGATAAATAAATTTGTCCGTCGGTAATCGAAATTAAATTAGTTGGAATATAGGCTGAAATATTTTGAGCTTCGGTCTCTATAATGGGGAGTGCGGTCAAGGAACCACCGCCACGTTCTTTATTTAAATGGGTCGCACGCTCTAGTAATCGTGAATGAATATAAAAAATATCCCCTGGAAATGCTTCTCGTCCGGGCGGTCGTCGTAACAACAAAGACAACTCGCGGTAAGCTCTTGCGTGCTTAGTTAAATCGTCATATACAATAAGTACATCACGTCCTTGCTCCATAAAATATTCTGCAATACTGGTTGCAGCGTAAGGCGCTATATACTGTAAGCCCGGTGGCTCATTACCCTCTGTTGCAACAACAACCGTATAAGCCATTGCATTTTGCGCGCGTAATATTGCTATTGATTTAGCGACCGTTGATGCCCGCTGACCAATAGCGCAATAAATACAAATTACATTTTGTTCTCGCTGATTTAAAATCGTGTCTATGGCTATAGCTGTTTTACCTGTTTGCCTGTCACCTAAAATAAGCTCTCGTTGTCCTCGCCCTATTGGGATCATCGCATCGATTACAATAAGTCCGGTTTGCAAAGGCGTAGTAACAGGAGAGCGGTCCATAATTGGTGCAGCTGGACGCTCTATAGGTAAACGCTGCTCGGTTTGTATAACGCTTCCACCGTCTAGTGCCTCGCCAAGTGGGTTTATCACTCGCCCTAATAGCGCATTGCCAACCGCTACATCCATTACACGACCACTGCGGCGCACTTCATCCCCAGCTTGTAAGTGGGCGTATTCACCTAAAAGCACAACACCGACTTCTTTTTCATCAATATTAAACGCAATTCCAAGCACATTACCGGGAAATATAATTAGTTCCTCAAAGCCAACGCCAGGTAATCCCGACACCTTCGCAATACCCGTTGATACACTGGTAATAATACCAACTTCATGTAAGTTCAATTGTGAGTTAACTATTTTTAGCCCTTGCTGAATGTGCTTAAACACATCACCAAACGCGTTTGTTAAACTGTGTATTTTTGTGTTTTTATTTTGAGTGTTTTCGCTAAGGTCACTCATCACTTATCAACAGGTTGAGAAGTTGTAGGCTGAGCTGTTTTTTGTTTTAGTAACATATCAACTTCCTGCTCGATTGATTGTAAGTAATCGTCAATACTCCACACCAGCTTTTGTCCATTGACACATAACTCAATCCCGCTAATAAGGCTCTCATCGGTGGTGAATTTAATGGTAATATCTTTTGAAAACACAGTATTAATAGCATTCTTAAGTGCTAAACGCTGAGATTCAGTTAGCTCAAACGCACTTTGAATTAAGGCAGGTACAAATTCACTATTTGTATTTAGCGCCTGCGCTAAAGTAGTTTTTTTGTTGTCATCAAGCTTATATAAGCGGGCTGTAAACACCTCACATATTTGTTGTTCTAAAGTTGTTGATGCCAGTTCAGTTAAGGTTTTGCGACTAATAGCAAATACCTCTTGCTTAACTTTTCGACTTAAAGACTCCTTTAAATTATCAGTCTCTTTTACTATATTTTGTTGATATTTAGTGCCCCAGCTTTGGACTCTTTTTTGCGCCTCTAACATAAGTGTTTGCTCTGCTTGCTTAGCACTCACGCTTACTTGTTGCATCTTTTGTGTACGTTGTTGTTCAAACTCTTCATTTTTCAGAAAAAACTTTTCACGCTCCGCCAGTGCTTCATTTTGGTTTGTTTCAGCATCGTCTAACTCAGCGGCTATACGCTCTTCTCGCCTATCAATAGCGTGCAAAATTGGTTTATATAAATAGCGTTTTAGTAACCACACCAAAATTAAAAAATTAACCACTTGGGCTGCAACTGTAAACCAATCAATTAGCATGGTTTAACTTCCTGCAGCTTGTGCAATAGCGTAGTTCCAAAACGGATTGGCAAAAATAAGAATCATCGACACGACAAAACAGTATATTGCGGTCGATTCAATCATCGCAAGCCCTACAAAGAGCGTGCGCGTAATAGTTGCTGATGCATCAGGTTGCTGTGCTAATGCACTCAATGCCGTTGCTACTGCTTTGCCTTCGCCAAGCGATGGACCTAAACAACCAAAACTAATTGTAATTCCTGAAATAACGATTGATGCCATTGCGATCATTGTCATGCTATCCATGTTCTCTCCAAGTATGATGTGTAGAAATACGTGATTAATTAACTCGTTGTTTGACTGGTTTTACTGAGCGCGTAGCCGCAGCAATATAGACGGCGGCTAAAATAGTAAAAATATAAGCCTGTACTAAGCCTGTAAGCAAACCCAGTGCCGTCATTACGATTGGGAATATAAAGGGTGTAATGGTTAACAAAATGCCAATGATCATTGCCCCGCTCATCATGTTGCCAAATAACCGCACAGCCAGAGCAAGTGTCCGTGATAATTCGCTAATAATATTAAATGGCAACATAATAAAAGTAGGAGCCATATAAGATTTTAAGTAATTGCCAAGCCCTTGTTCACTGATACCAAATAAAGGCACTGCAATAAATACGGTGAGCGCCAGTGCTGCTGTAGTCGATAACGATGCCGTGGGTGGCTCATAACCCGGAACAATGGTAAACATGCCCGCGGTTACTAAAAATAAAAACAGTGTGCCTAAAAAGCCAAGGTATTTTTTAGCGTCATTCAAGCCTACGTCTTCAATTTGTTGTGTGATCCCCGTTACTATAATTTCTAAAAAATTTTGCCAACGAGAACGCTTTAACGTGGTTGAAAGCTTACGGGTTATCAATATCGAACTAATCACCAAAACCAACATTAAAACCCAAGTGAAAACGATGGTTGCATTGAGTTTTAAAAAACCATTTTGCCAATAAATAACCGTATCAGGACTCAGGTGCATGATGTGTCACCTTTGCTAAATGAGAGGTTGATGCAGTACGGGTAACATAAGTGGTAATAAAACGGGCTATCAAAAAGCTAAATAAACACAGTGGTAATTGCAACCAAGATCTTGATAATAAGTCACTCGTCATCACACTATAAAAGCCACTTAAAGTAATTCCCATGCGTATAAATAAACTCAGCACAACCCATAGCGCTGGGTGAGTCGATACCATACTTTTTTGCACCGTCCACCATAGGCCACCAAAAAATAAGGCACCAAGCATTAGACCTACACTAACAATAATTAATACGCCGACTAGCTCATGCATCTTCGTCATCCTTTTGCTGATTATCACCGTGTTGATCTTGATGTATCGCGCTGTCTTCTTTGCTCATCCAGTGCCACGCGTTAAAGCACCCAAGTGCTAAACCCGCAACCAATAAAGCCAATGTCCATGAATGATCGCTTTCATAATGCGAATCTATATACACACCTAAACTTGCACCAAGTATGGTAGGCACTGCAACCGACCAACCAATGAGGCCCATCATTCCTAAACCAAACCATATTTTTTGATGAGAGTTAAGCCTTGCTTTTAGCTTACGCTGGGCTTTTATTTCTACTTGTTCTGCAAGTGTTGATGAACTGCTTTGTGAGTCTTTTGAACCTAGGTCGTATTTTTTGTTTGTCATAAATAAATAGCTTTTAGTGGTTAAAGTCGAAAACGATTTAAAAAGCTACTTTCTAATTTAGCCATCACTGTTCTTACTTGTTGTGCTTGTTCATTGAGTGCCAAAAACTCTTTATCTACAGCGCTGCGAAGTGTTGCCAGATCAGTACCTAATATGGCACTTCGCACCGATACCAGCACAGTGTTTCCTGTTTTAATTAATACGCCCTCATCTACGGCTACAAATATCTCACCGTCTTTTTCGCAATTAAATGTCAAAATACCTGGGGTTAGAGGCGCAATACAGTCAAGGCGATTGGGTAAAAATCCGTACGATCCTTCGCTTGTTTCGGCAACAACATGAGTCACATCATGCCTGTCGAAAAATATCTCATACGGCAGCAATAATTTAAGGTGTATCTGAGTTTGCGTCACCGCTTGTATCCTCATTATTATTTACTGTGGATTTTATTTTGACCTCACTTATGGCACCTATCATATAAAGTGCACTCTCTGGCACGTTTTTAAATTCATCATTTAAAATGCGTTCACACCCATCTAGCGCATCATCAAGGCTAACAAGTTTGCCTTTATAACTAGTAAATTGCTCTGTTGTAAAAAATGGCTGAGTAAGAAAACGCTCTAAACGCCTTGCGCGTCCAACAATGTTGCGGTCCTCAACTGATAACTGTTCAAGCCCTAACATAGCAATAATATCTTTGAGTTCATTGTATTGCGCTAAGGTGCTACGTACCTTTTGTGCAAGTAAGTAGTGGCGCTCTCCCACAACCCCGGGGCTCGCCATTTTTGAATTAGATTGCAGGGGATCTATAGCCGGAAATAATCCTTCGCTTGCGCGTTTACGAGAGAGCACAATAGAAGCCGATAAATGCGAAAATGTATGAACTGCGGCCGGATCGGTAAAATCATCGGCAGGTACATACACCGCTTGAATAGAAGTAATAGCACCATTTTGTGTATTGGCAATTCGCTCTTCTAACCCAGCAAGCTCTGTGCCCATAGTAGGCTGATAACCAAGCCTTGAAGGCATTTGCCCCATTAAGCCCGATACCTCAGAGCCTGCCTGAATAAAACGAAATATATTGTCGATTAGCAACAGCACATCTCGCTGCTCATCATCACGAAAATACTCAGCCATAGTTAAAGCTGCATGCCCCACCCTAAAACGACTCCCAGGTGGCTCGTTCATTTGCCCAAAAATCATCGCCATGTTTGGCAAAACGCCCGCGTCTTTCATTTCGCGATAAAGCTCTTCGCCTTCACGGCAGCGCTCACCTATGCCACAAAATAGGCTAACACCTTTGTGCTTGCCCACCATATTGTGAATCATTTCAGTCAATAACACTGTTTTTCCAACACCTGCACCGCCAAACAATCCCGCTTTGCCACCACGTTCTAACGGCACCAGCACATCAATTACTTTTATACCGGTTTCAAAAATCTCTGATTGAGTTGACCGTTCGGTTAATGGCACTGGCTTATTATGTACAGAGCGCCACTGAACATCTTTAAGCTCACCACCGCCATCAAGCGTGTTACCAAACACATCAAACATTCTCGATAAGGTTCCTTTACCAACAGGGGTAAGTAACGGTCCACCACTGTCAACAACTTCCATGCCACGCGCAAGTCCTTGTGTAGGCGTGAGCGCAATTGCTCTTACATGATGCTCATTGCGCTGCTCTAGCACTTCAAAAATACACTGTTTATTTTCGCCAGCACTAAGCATTGAATTAATCGCAGGTAGCTTTGTGTCAAAACGCACGTCAATTACGCTGCCGCGTATAGCGGTAATTGTACCGAGATTTTCAAATTTACTAATCGTGGATTGAGCTACAAAATTCATTGATGCGCCTGCCACTGCCAATTACGAATTTCAGGGAGATCTTGCCCATGCTTATTAATATATTTTTTATGCTCAACAAACTTTTCTTCAAGCTGTTTTTTTAGTGCGTCTCTTTTTGTACCCAAGTTTGGCAGGCGTTGCAGTGTGTCTAACACTAAATGAAAACGATCAATCTCGTTTAATACCGTCATATCAAAAGCAGTTGTAATAGTGCCTTCTTCTTTATACCCGCGAACATGAATATTATGATGATTATTACGCTTGTACGTAAGCCTATGAATAAGCGTTGGGTAGCCATGAAATGCAAAAATAACCGGCTTATTAATAGTAAACAGAGTGTCAAAATCCTCTGCGATTAACCCGTGAGGATGTTCGGTATTAGGCTGTAAACGCATCAAATCAACCACGTTAACGACCCGGATTCTAAGATTACTAAAATGCTCGCGTAAAATCATAACGGCTGCCATCGTTTCCAATGTAGGCACATCACCACAACAAGCCATCACCACATCAGGTGTTGCATCTACGCTATTACCCGCCCATTGCCAAATGCCAATCCCTGCCTCGCAATGTTTAACAGCTGCCACCATATCTAACCATTGCGGCGCAGGATGCTTGCCTGCAATAACGACATTAACGTAATGACGACTTCGCAAACAATGATCCATTACCGACAGCAAGCAGTTAGCATCAGGCGGTAAATAAACGCGCACAATTTCAGCTTTTTTATTAATAACATGATCGATAAAACCCGGATCTTGATGGGTAAAACCGTTGTGATCTTGTCGCCATACATGCGATGCCAGTAAATAATTAAGTGAAGCGATTTTTTTACGCCATGGTAAACCTGCCGCCACTTTTAACCATTTAGCATGTTGATTAAACATCGAGTCAATGATATGAATAAACGCTTCATAACTATTAAACAAACCATGGCGGCCGGTTAATAAATATCCTTCAAGCCAACCTTCGCATTGATGTTCACTCAGCATTTCCATTACTCTGCCACTAGGCGAAAGCTGCTCATCGTTGCTATGGGTTGCTGCATTCCACTGTCTATCGGTTACCTCTAACAGTGCACCTAAACCATTGGATACTGTTTCGTCAGGTCCAAATACTCTAAAATTACGTTGCTCGTCATTAAGCTCAACTATATCTCTCAAAAATGGACCTAAAACTCTGGTATCACCAATTCCTCGTATACCAGGAGAGATTACTTCGCATGCATAATCGCGAAAATCAGGCATATGCAAATCTTCTAGCAGCAACCCACCATTCGCATGAGGATTTGCTCCCATACGGCGATTCCCCGTTGGGGCCAATTCAGCAAGCTCTGGTAATAAACGCCCTTGTGAATCGAAAAGTGTTTCTGGATGATAGCTACGCAGCCAGCTTTCTAATAATTGCAAATGATCTGGATGAGCTGATGGGCTAGAAATAGGAACCTGATGCGCACGCGATGTTCCCTCTATCTGAAAACCATCTACGAGCTTTGGACCCGTCCACCCTTTAGGTGAAATGAGGATAATCATTGGCCAACGTGGACGAGTTGGATCGTTATTATCGAGAGCATCTTTTTTTATTTTTTTTATTTGATGTATTGCGACATCAAGTGCTTTAGCCATAGCCTGATGCATTAGCTCAGGCTCATGTCCTTCAACAAAAATAGGGCTCCAGCCATAACCGAACATTAATTGCTCTAATTCTTCACGGGTAATACGCGCTAAAACGGTAGGATTGGCAATTTTATACCCATTCAAATGCAATATAGGGAGAACAGCACCGTCACTGATAGGATTAAGAAACTTATTAGAATGCCATGCAGTTGCAATAGGCCCTGTTTCTGCCTCACCATCACCCACCACACAAGCAACTATTAAGTCTGGATTATCAAATACAGCTCCAAACGAATGACTCAAAGAATAGCCCAGCTCGCCACCTTCATGAATCGAGCCCGGACACTCGGGCGACACATGACTAGGAATGCCACCGGGAAACGAAAACTGCAAAAACAGTTTTTGCATACCTGCTTTATCTTGGCTTATATCAGGGTAAATTTCACTGTAGGTCCCCTCAAGATAAGTATTAGCAACCATAGCTTGCCCGCCATGCCCTGGGCCAGATACATAAATCATATTTAGATCGTGTATTTTAATAACGCGATTTAAATGCGCATAAATAAAATTTTGCCCGGGTGTTGTTCCCCAGTGCCCAAGCAACATATTTTTAATATCACTTAGTATCAGTGGGCGCTCTAAAAGTGGGTTATCGCATAAATAAATTTGACCTACCGACAGGTAATTCGTGGCACGCCAATATGCGTCAATTAACTCTAATTCTTTTGATGTTAATGAAGGAAGAATCATATGCAGGGTTTCCATCTTGTCGCATCCAAAAATGCTTAAGCCATGCTCTATATAAGAGCATGGCGAGGATTAGCCAGCGCACTAACTACGCAGTGGTAGTTATGTCCTGTTTTTTTTGCTCGAATTCTTTTTTGTCAATATCGCCGCTGGCGTATCTTTCATTAAGAATATCAATTGCTGTTTTATTAGACTCTAACCCATAGCGTCTATGGGTTCGGTAGCTATAACCCCAATGGCTTAAACTCGATATGAGCAATAACCACATACCAAACCATAAAAACCAACCCCAACCTGAGTACCACTCACTCCAAAATTCATGACCCATTTTAATCTCCACTTAAAATATGGAGCGCAAAACACTTACACCCCAATTAATACAATGAGTATAAGTGAGTGATATTATTGGTTCTGTTCGCTAGCGTACGCATTTATTATTGTTAATCATAAGTAGTTGTTTTATTGAGCATTTACTTGCTGTTTCTATTAAATTTTGTTTCTATTAAAGTTAATTTCTATTAAGCCAACCTTTACGCCAAAAAATAAATATCATTGCTGCCGTTATCAAAATAAAAACACACCACAAAACGGGATATGCCCAAGTCCAGTTTAGCTCTGGCATGTATTTAAAGTTCATTCCATAAATTCCAGCTATAAATGTTAACGGTATAAAAACAGAAGATATAATAGTAAGCACTTTCATAATTTCATTCATACGATTTGAAATAGCTGACATGTATAGCTCACTTAAACCGCTTACCATTTCACGGTATGACTCAATAATTTCAACAATTTGAATATTATGCTCATACACATCTCTAAGGTAAGGGCGCGTAGAGTCATCTATTCTGCCTCCTTCCTCGCGATACAAATGGTCGATAACCTCTCGCATAGGCCAAACAATTCTTCTTAATAATGCCAATTCTCGTTTAATACTATGGATATGATGCAGTACGTGGGGAGTTGGATTTTCAAGTGTTGTTACTTCAAGTTCCTCAAGGATATCGCCATATTGTTCAAGTACCGGAAAACATTTATCAACCAGTTCATCAAGTAATGCATAAAGTAAATAACCAGTACCATTTTTGCGAATACGACGATTTTCTGTATGCAAACGACCGCGAACGGATTGCCACACGTCTCCTGGTTTTTCTTGAAAACTCAGTAAAACATTGTCATATAAAAGTAAGCTAACTTGCTCAATATCAAGGATTGTATTATTGGGCTCATGCGTCTCTAGCTTCAACATGCTTAATACAACAAATAAATGATCGTCAAAAAATTCGATACGAGGTCGCTGAGGTACATGTAAAATATCTTCTGCGGTGAGCGTATGAAATGCGAAATGATGTTGAAGTAAACCAACAATATAAGAGTCTGTATTACTCACGTGGATCCACCTCACTGTTGCCCACTCGGGTTGAGGAGTTTTTAAAAACTCATCAATATCACTAACCTCTTTGGCTTCTATACGGCTAGCTGAATAATCTATATAACGTATAACAGCATTGTTTGATCTTGTTGGCGCTAAAACACCAGCAACGTATTCAACTTTGGGTGACGGCCCAGAAATAGTGTTATATTTATGTTTTCTCGACTTGCGCACATTATATAGCCCCAATGCTGGAGCACCCAACTTTCTCTTTTTATTATGTATTAACATTATATGCTCGATTACTTTATTTAAAGTTAGCTGAATAAAGTGAGTATTATCAACACTTACAGCGCGAATAAAAGTCAGTCACAAAGCCACGCTACTCAAAAATAAGCATAGAGTCCGTGCGCTAACACTCAAATATAATGTCAGTTTTAAAAATACACTTCGCACGTTCTAATTATTCTTGTTATAGCGTTACCTAAAAATCAATGAAAAATAACATTGCTTGTTCGTCAGCGCACAGACCTTTGTTTTTCAAAAGCCGAAACTGGAAATATTAATCTACTTATCGTTTGTACTTTACAGCTTATAAAAGCATGGTTTTTTATAGATAAGCATTAGGGTCTGTTGA
Source organism: Pseudoalteromonas sp. 78C3 (assembly GCF_002836695.1). Lineage (NCBI taxonomy): Bacteria > Pseudomonadati > Pseudomonadota > Gammaproteobacteria > Alteromonadales > Pseudoalteromonadaceae > Pseudoalteromonas > Pseudoalteromonas sp. 78C3. The sequence goes on along the minus strand of NZ_PJAV01000137.1, from coordinate 17,637 downwards.
CCTTTTAAGATAGAAATTTGTTCTATCTAGGGGCTATTTAATCGCGGCGCAAGGTTTGCAACCTAGCGGGCTCGGTAAAAACCGAGCAAAGCTTCCGCATCCAGCTCACGCTCTAGAATTAACCCAAAGGGCTGCGCATGTTTAACCTCAAAAGATAAACGTGCCCTAAATAAGAAGAAAGCACTTGATAAGCAAAAGCGCGTTAAAAACTGCAAAAATAATGCATTACAAATGCAAATAACCCACTAAAAAGGATCGTTATTATGTTACGTAGTATGAAAGACTTAGAAGGTTGTGCAATCGCTGCTAGTGACGGTATTGTAGGCAAAGAAAAAGATTTTTTGTTTGATGACCTAGCATGGGTGATACGTTATTTTGTTGTAGAAACAGGCACGTGGCTATCGAGTCGCAAAGTTTTAATTTCCCCTATTGCGGTGCAAAACCCAAATTGGGATGAAAAGATTTTCCCTGTTTTAATCAGTAAAGACCAAGTTAAAAATAGTCCTGGTATTGATACTAATAAACCCGTTTCACGACAACATGAAATGGATTACCTAAACTACTATGGATACCCGTATTACTGGATCGGTACTAATTTTTGGGGAAGCGGGATATATCCCTACTCCTTATATCCTGGCAATGACATTTTTGAACATAGTGTCGAAGGTGCCCGCAGCGCAAATCTAATTCATAAAAGTATAAAAAGTCAGCATGATCAAAAAGGGGATCCTAATCTTCGTAGTTGCAAAGCTATTATTGGCTATAACATACACGCTAAAGACGGAGACATTGGCCATGTATCAGGATTTTTAGTTGAAGAAAATACATGGGCGGTTCGTTACCTAATTGTTGAGACGAGCAATTGGTGGGGAGGACATCAAGCACTTATCCCGTCAGCATGGATTTACGAAGTGCAATGGCTCGACAACTCAATTTCAACTGATTTAGTTCGTAAAGCGATAAAAGATGCGCCGGTATATGAGTCAAATAAAGAGATAACTCAGGACTTTGAAGCAGCTGTTTTTCATCACTATGAACTTGCTGCATATTGGGAGAAAATTGCTAAAACAGTAAAATAAACAAAGTTAAAACAGGCACAAATTCCAAAACAAGCGTGTCTTAATCTGCCTTTTATAACACTCTTACCAAGCAAATATTCAAGGACGATATTTGCTTTTATACTTAAAAACGTTTCCTCAAAATGCTATTTGTAAAACCCAGGTAAAATTCAAATAAGATAAGAGCAATACACATCAATACACATCAATATAAAACAATATAAAACAATTTTTTATTTGAATTTAAATTGTATTCAATTAAATCCACTTTATAAGAAAAACCGTAGTTGAGTAAATCACTTATACTATCAATACTCGTATCCGCCTTTCGATAGGTAAGTAGCTGCTTAATATCGTGGGCATAATGTCCTTGACGTGGAAATATAGTTGTTAAATCATTTTTCCACTGCGCTTTCATAGCAGCTAAAATACGTAACTTATCATCTACCATTACATAATGTTTAGCGGGGTACTGCTCTTTTATTGCTGCAAGCATTTGCTCTTTGTGAACATATATCAACACCCTTCCCTCCACTGCATCCCATAAACCGGAGCGTAAAATTTTAAGTGGTTGTAATACAATATCGCCATCAGACAAAATAACGGTGGGGCCAAATTGTTGTAAATGTTCAATCACAGCAAGTGCGTTAGGGTAAAGCCTTTCTTTATATGGATAATTAATTAAAAAAGAAGAAATCAGATGCAGTCTCGGATCATCAGAATGTTCCATTCGATAACACTGTAGTGCGCCCAAATAGTCGGCATAACCGAGTTCTTTACGAAGTTTTTCAAAAATAGACCAGTAATGGTCACTATTTTCACAACCAAATTCACCTTCTAAAAAATCTTTCAAATGGCTTAAAATAGTATCGCTATCGAGCAATGTATTATCAACATCTAGTAAAAATACGATATCGGGAACTGTTTGCACGCGCTGTCCTTAAAATAATTTAAGTACTTTATATTTTATTATATGAGTTTATTAATATTGACTCTGTACGGTATCGCGCCAAACAATGATTATTAAAGCTCATATATTCAACGCTCGTTACCTTCTCAAAATTACTATAAATACAGATAATGGGTGATTTATGTTCGCTGTGGCACAGACTCAAAATTGCAAAGCCATTAGGATAAAGCGGTCATACAAATTGTAGAATAGTCTTTTAAGCTATACGTAGTACTGCTTTTATACCAATTTGCTTAATTAAGTGAGCTATTTTGAGGTAAGAAAACCGTGTCGATAACAAGGCAAAAATTTCGTTATTTAGTTGTTCTTTATCAGAAATTTTTAACACAGTTAGCGTCAGGTTTATGCCCTCAAATTGATCAAGTATTATTGCACATTGGTATTACTATGATAAATCGAGCTTACATTCCACTTAAGATTGAGAATAATGTAACTACACTCAATGTTTTAATTTGGTATTAAGTTTTTTATTTTATCGAGTAATATTTTAGGAATAATCACATGAGTAATAACATCTCAAGTAATTCAGTATCAAAAACTAAATCTAATTTGAATAAAGAAGGTCTCAGCCGACATGACATGATTGAAGCTAAAGCTTACTCATTAGCGAGTGATCGTGACTTTACCGGTGACAATCACTTAAATGATTGGCTTGAGGCTGAAAAGGAAGTAGACGGACAACTACCAAAGTAGGTTAAATGTAAAAAGCCCACTAACAGCAGAACATACACAAATTTTAAAGCCCAGGCTCAATGAGCAACTTGCTGGGCTGTTTTGAAGCTATTACCGGATTTTATTTTTATGTAAATAAACTTATTAGATACCAAAATATATTAACTGATAATGGATAGTTTTCTAACGTTAGGTTTTTTTTCCATATAAGACTCCAACCTGTCTGTTTCTCTTTTTACAACCTCATAGCACTCGCAAGACTGAGACTCTAATTGAGGTCGGTCTATCACACTAATATGACCACGTTTATAAGTGATAATACCCAGCTTTTGTAGTTTACCAGCGGCCTCAGTTACTCCCTCACGTCTTACGCCTAACATATTTGCTATTAGCTCTTGAGTCATTATTAAATTGTTACTCGGTAAACGGTCAATCGATAGTAAAAGCCAGCGGCTTAGTTGTTGCACTATACTATGATGACGATTACAAACTGCGGTTTGCGCTGTTTGGGTAATTAATGATTGCGTGTAACGTAACATGAGCATACGCATATCAGGCTCGCTATTAAATTGCCTGCGTAATTCACAAGCGGGTAAGCGATAAGCAGTACCAGCACTTTGCACAATAGCCCGGTTAGGAGTGCTTTCTCCCCCCATAAATACAGCTATACCTACCACCCCTTCATTACCGATAACTGATATTTCAGCAGATGAGCCATCAATCATCACATACAATAATGAAACAATACTATCTATTGGAAAATAAACGTAATCGAGCTTTTCACTTGTTTCATAAATAACTTCTCCAAGGGATAAATTGACTCGCTTTAAAAGCGGAAACATGCGGTGTTGTGCGTCAGTAGATAAAGCATTAAGCAGTGTGTTCTTCAATTGACCCATCTAATGTGAATTTCCTTTTTATATGCCCAACTTATAACTAATAAAACCTAAAAGTAATGGCTTTGAAAGCATGTAAGTCAGGATATTTTAATAATAAACTCGGATTTGTTTATACAGTTATTAGGCGCTAGAAATGAAAGGTCGTTGCTTTTTGATAATAAAAATTGTTCTATTTTTATTAAAGAATTTTAAGGTGCCTTTAATTATTTTATATACGTTTATTCACTTTAAATATAAGCCGACACTCCCAGCTGTACTTCACTGAAATAATAAGATACTCAATATAACAAGGCGAATATGTACGCTAACACACATAGTCTAAATTTATCTGCCTTTAGTTGATATATATGCATAATGGTTGATGAAATTTAAAGATAATCCACACCATAACATGGCGACAACTCACTGTTATAAAACACAAAATAGAACTCTACTATTAGACTATGTGTGTTGACGAACCGACCCTTAACGAAGCTTGTTATATGTTGATGTATGTATTCAACAATAAGATAAACTTTATGAATATTTTTAATGATTACTTGCTCACCTCTAATAACCAAAATAATTTAAAACATCTTTTTTTAAATCCAGTGATAAATTTAACCGTCAATATCTTCACTACGACGTTTAGTCTCAAGTATTTACCACGATGAATAAAAATAAGCTTATCAACATCCTTTCGCCATTTTTCCCTTGGCTTAAATCAGCTCCCCAAAAAGAACAAATCCCCATTCGATCAGAGCTCTTAAGTGCTGAACAAATGGAAAAACATGCAAAATCACTAGCAAAAAGTCATATTTTAGATGCTAAAAACACTCAAGATCAGCTACTTGAGCGCCTAGACGAAAACGAAAAAGTACTGATTAAAGCCAATAGTTTATTAACCATTGCCGTTAAAGCAAAGCAGCCTATAGTGCCCTCTGGTGAGTGGTTACTCGATAATTTTTATCTTATTGAAGAGCAAATTCGTACCGCTCGGCTTCATTTACCTAAGCACTATAGTCAGGAACTGCCACGTTTAGAGCAAGGTGCCTCTTTAGGTATGCCCCGAGTTTATGATATTGCGTTAAATGTAATTTCCCATGGCGACGGGCGTGTAGATAGCGAAATTCTAGCGCAATTTTTAGCCGCGTATCAAACAGTAACAACGCTTAACCTTGGTGAACTCTGGGCCATTCCAATTATGCTAAGGTTAGCCTTAATTGAAAACCTACAACGCGTAAGTACACGTATCATAATCGCACGCCAGCACCTAAATCTAGCCCAACAGTGGGCTAATCAAATGTTAGAAATTGCTGAGCAAGACCCTAATAGTTTAATTTTAGTTATTGCCGACATGGCACGCTCAAAGCCTCCTATGGAAAGCGCTTTTGTAGCAGAGCTAACTCGTTTATTACAAGGGCATGGTTCGGCATTAGCACTTCCCCTTACTTGGATTGAACAACAACTAGCTGATTCGAGTTTAACCATAGAGCAACTAGTACAAAAAGAGAATCAGCAACAAGCCGCTGATCAAGTCTCAATTAGCAATAACATTAGTAGCTTACGCTGGTTGACCGCGATGAACTGGGCGGATTTTGTAGAAGATCATAGCGCTGTAGAACACATTTTGCGCCAAGATATAAAGGGTGTGTATGGTTATATGGACTTTATCACGCGAGATAGTTACAGAAAAATCATAGATCAACTCGCTAAGCGAAGCTCATTTTCAGAAGTCGATATAGCTAAAAAAGCAATAAAATTAGCCCAGCAGGCTGATCAAGCCCAAACAATATCAAACACAACGCTTGCGCCTAACCATGTAGGCTACTATTTAATTGATAAAGGTATTACGCAATTAAAGCAGCGCATAACAGTAAAAACGTCTATTTTGAAAACGTTATTTTCGCAAGCCAAGCGTATAACATTAATACTTTATTTAGGAGCAATTATATCCTTAACAGCCCTAATTAGTGCCTCTTTTATGGCTATGGTCGTTCCTGATAACATACCTCACTGGCAGTTTATTCTTTTAATAATTTTAACTTTATTCGGAGCAAGTCAATTAGCCTCAGCACTCGTAAACTGGATAGTTACCTTGCTAGTCGACCCACAACGATTACCCAGAATGGACTATTCAAAAGGGTTGCCAGCGCAAAATAAAACATTCGTAGTAATCCCTACAATGCTTACCAGCTCTATAGGTATTGAGCAGTTATTAGAAGTACTCGAAGTTAGATTTTTAGGTAATCGCGATCAACATATACACTTTGCTCTACTGACCGACTTTACTGATGCAGAGCAACAAACACTCCCCACAGACGAAGCGTTGCTATCGCAAGTACGCCTTGGTATAGAAAACCTTAATGCCAAATATGCAGAGCCTTCTCTTTTACAGCAAGAAAGTCGCTTTTTTTTACTGCATCGCCCACGAACCTGGAATCCAAAAGAGCAAATTTGGATGGGGTTTGAACGTAAACGCGGAAAATTATCAGATCTAAACGCACTGCTTCGAAACCCAATAGAACATGCATTTGAACTTATCGTCGGTGATATTAACGCTATACAAAAAGTCAAATATGTCATTACTTTAGATACCGATACACAACTTCCACGAGATTGTGCCCGTCAGTTAGTTGCGACCATGGCGCACCCTTTAAATCAACCAAGATTTGATGAAAAAAGACAATGTATTGTAGGCGGCTACGGCATTTTACAACCACGTATGGCAGCAAGTCTATCGGGACATAACCCTTCTCGTTACTCGCAATTATTTGGTGAAGAACCGGGTATCGACCCATATACGCGTTCAATATCCGATGTATACCAAGACCTCTTTTCACAAGGCTCATTTATCGGTAAAGGTATATACGATATAGATGCATTTGAACAAACACTTGGTAACCGTTTACCACAAAACCAAATACTCAGCCATGATTTACTCGAAGGTTGCTATGCTCGCTCGGGGTTGATTAGTGATGTGCACTTGTACGAAGAATACCCTACACGTTACAACACTGATATGTGTCGGCGTGAGCGCTGGATCAGAGGAGATTGGCAAATTGTGCGCTGGTTACTTCCTCGTGTTTTAAACACTCGAAGCGATAAATGTCAAAATCCTTTGTCACCTTTATCACGTTGGAAAATTCTTGATAATTTACGTCGAAGTGTCGAACCATTCGCAATTTTTTTATTACTTACTGTAGGTTGGTTTACAGCAGCTAATCCATTGAAATGGACCCTTGCCATAAGTGCTATTTATTTATTACCGCCATTGCTGAGCGCGCTAATTTCGTCGATGCGCAAACCCACAGAAATGCTGATGTCCCACCATTTGCATGATGTTTTACAGTGCTTTGTTCGTCAACTTATTCAAATCGGTTTTCGTTTAGCATGTTTACCTTTTGAGGCTGTGTTTAACTTAACCGCAATATTACGTAGTGCGGGTCGAATGCTGTTTACTCAACGTCGTTTATTAGAGTGGCATGTCACAGATCATAAATCTAATTATGTAGTAAATGCCTTAATAAATAGTTATTACACTATGTGGACTGCGCCATTTATTGCGATTACTTTAATCGCTTCGCTACTTTACTTTGCCCCTTTACACTTAACTTTTACAAATATATTAGCGGTATTTCCTCTACTTTTATTATGGCTTTTATCACCGGTTATAACATGGTGGTTTAGTGAGCCTAAACTCGATAATTTAGCGCCACTGAGCGACAAGCAACAATTATTTTTACAAACTATTGCCCGTAAAACATGGGCTTTTTTCGACCACTTTAACACTGCAGACGATCATTGGTTAATTCCCGATAACTATCAAGAGGAAGCCGGTCCTGTTATTGCGCACCGTACATCGCCTACTAATATTGGTCTGTCTTTACTGGCTAACGTTAGCGCCTATGATTTTGGTTTTATTGTACAAAGTGATTTAATTCAACGCACGCAAGATTGCTTTAATACACTCGATAAACTCGAGCGTCACGAAGGGCATTTTTATAACTGGTACGACACACAAACATTGCAACCTTTGCCACCGCGCTATATTTCATCAGTAGATAGCGGTAACTTAGCCGGTCACCTTTTAACTTTACAAATAGCATTAAAAGAACTCCCTTCTAAACCTATTGTTCACCCACAAATGTTTGAAGGCATAAGTATCACTTTGGCTATTGTGGCAAACTTGTTTAAAACATTGCAATTAGACTCAGAGCAAAATAAAAACAATATTATCGATACCGCTATTAATGCCATGAGCTCAATACTTAACGCTGTTCGTATCACTGCGCCTACAAATCTATATGACGTTGAACAGCACTTAATTACACTCAATAATAAAGCGCGAATATTGTTAGAGAATATAAAGCAAGACGCTGCTATTGATTTAGATACAAAGTCGAAAGAGCATAAAGTATGGACTCAAGACTTACACAGGCAATGCCAGCGTACCCTAAACGAACTCTATTTATTTTCGCCATGGCTCAAACTAACTAATCCGCCAGTTAGCTTAAAACTGCAATTTCTTGATTCTAATATTTTGACAATGCAGCAATTAGTTAAACGTTGCCCCGACACTATTAACGCAATTGATGCGCTTTTATCATCGGTATTACCATCCGACGAAACTCAGTGGCTTTCTTCATTACGTATTCATACTTTAGCCAGTACACAGCTTGCCAAAGATTGCATTTCGCAATGTGACAAATTAGCCAACAGAGCGATTGAATTTGCACAAATGGAATATGCATTTTTATATGATGAGTCTCGCCATTTATTGGCTATTGGTTATAACGTAGATGAGCATCGACGTGACACCAGTTTTTACGATTTACTGGCATCTGAAGCACGTTTAGCCAGTTTTATTGCTATAGCACAAGGTAAATTGCCACAGCAAACCTGGTTCGCTCTAAGTCGCCTACTAACCAGCGCTGGCGCCGAGCCGGTGCTGGTGTCGTGGAGTGGCTCTATGTTTGAGTATCTTATGCCCATGTTAGTTATGCCTAGCTACGACGGTACATTGCTCGAACAAACTTGTCGTGCAGCGGTTACCCGACAAATTGATTATGGAAAAAGACAAAATGTACCGTGGGGCATATCTGAGTCGGCATACAATACGGTAGATGCTTCTCTTAATTTTCAATATCATGCCTTTGGCGTACCGGGTTTAGGGCTAAAACGAGGCTTATCAGAAGACCTCGTCATCGCTCCCTACGCGTCTGCATTGGCATTAATGGTTAACCCACAAGCCGCGTGCGAAAATCTTCAACTGTTAGCTGATAGTGGACTTGAGGGACATTACGGATTGTATGAGGCAATAGATTACACCCCTGCCCGTTTATCCAGAGATCAAAAAAGCGCAGTCATTCGCTCCTTTATGGCTCACCATCAAGGTATGAGCTTACTTGCATTGGCATATCATTTACTTGACCAGCCTATGCAAAAACGCTTTGAATCAGACCCTTTACTGCAATCAGCTTTGCTATTACTACAAGAGCGCGTGCCTAAAACATCTATATTCCAACCTCATATAGACCAATACGCAGAGAGCGGGGCTTTATTTGAACATGCAAAAATAAAGGTTAATCCACCTATTCCAGCCATTACCCCAACACCCCAAGTACAGCTTCTTTCAAATGGTCGTTACCATGTAATGCTTACAAATGCAGGAGGTGGCTACAGCCGCTGGACCGAATTAGCCGTTACACGGTGGCGTGAGGATCCTACTTGCGACAATTGGGGAACATTTGTCTATATTAGAGATACAGCCACAGGCGACTTTTGGTCGGCAGCCCACCAGCCAACGCTAAAACCAGCCCAGTCGTATAGCGCATCATTTTCTGAAGGTCGCGCTGAGTTTCGCCGAAGCGATCAGCATATAGAAACTTACACTGAAATCGTTGTCTCTCCGGAGGACGATATTGAACTTCGTCGTATACGCTTAAGTAATCACTCACCCGATACCCGTACAATTGATATAACCACTTATGCAGAAGTTGTAATGGCAAACCCTGCAGCCGACCTTATGCAACCGTCATTTAGTAATTTGTTTGTACAAACTGAAATACTTCCATGTGGCAATGCCATTTTATGTACTCGTCGTGCACGCTCTGCTGATGAAAAAACACCTTGGATGTTTCATTTACTTTCAACACACGTCAATAGCAGTACAACAAAAGTCGGACCCCTGTCTTGTACAACTGATCGCATGCAATTTATTGGTAGAGGTCGCTCTTTGGTTTCACCACAAGCAATGCTAGAAATGGGCGAACTTGACGCTAAACAAGGGTCTGTGCTTGATCCTATTGTTGCTATTCGCGCCCCTGTGACTTTACTTGCTGGCAGTGTAGTAACACTCGATGTAATAACGGGTATGGCACAAAGTAGACAGGCTTGCCTTGCGCTAATTGCTAAATATCAAGATCATCACATTACCGATCGAGCACTTGATTTAGCATGGACTCATAGCGATGTGACCTTACGCCAAATTAACGCCAATGAAGCAGATGCTCAACTCTACCGGCAGTTGGCTGGGTATATTTTGTATGCCAATGCAACTCTTCGGGCTAACGCATCTGTATTAATACAAAATCGTCGAGGACAATCTGGACTATGGGGCTACTCAATTTCTGGCGACTTACCTATCATATTATTAAAAGTAGCCAGCGGTAATAATATTGAAATTGCCCGCCAACTTATTCAATGCCATGCATATTGGCGCTTAAAAGGGCTTGTCGCTGATTTAGTCATTTGGAATGAAGAACAAGTTGGTTACCGACAAGGTTTGCAAGACCAAATTATGGGGCTAATCGCAACGGGTACTGAGTCTCATTATATTGATCGCCCTGGCGGGATATTCGTTCGCTCAGCAGAACAAATTTCGAATGAAGACCGCATACTGTTACAAGCCGTTTCGCGGATTATTATTGATCAAAGTGGCACATTGGCAGAGCAAGTAAACCGTCGAACGCTTGCAGAGAAAAACGTAAAGGGACTAATCCCAACTCAAGCATTACATCCCAAAATCAATCAAGCGCTTGGCAATACTCAAAAAAACTTACTTTTAAATAATGGACTGGGTGGGTTTAGTGAAGATGGTCGCGAATATATTATTACCACCACCGAAGCGAATCCAACTCCTCTGCCTTGGGTTAATGTGCTAGCAAACGCACATTTTGGCAGCGTTATTGACGAAAATGGTTTTGCTTATACGTGGAGCGAAAACGCCCATGAGTTTCGTTTAACGCCGTGGAGTGCAGACACTACAGGCTCATCTGGTGGCGAAGCCTTTTATTTACGTGATGAAGATACAGGTAAATTTTGGTCACCTTGTGCGATGCCAAAACGTGGGGCTAATCCCTATATAACCCGCCATGGCTTTGGTTATAGTACCTTTGAGCACAGTGAAACCGGCATCGAATCCTCTCTTTGTGTGTATGCAGATACACTCGACGCCGTAAAATACTCGGTATTAAAAATTAAAAACAACTCATTAACTACCAGGCGCCTAAGTGCAACAGGTTATGTTGAATGGGTACTTGGCGATCTTCGTTCTAAAACAGCGCTACACCTTGTAACAGAAATTGATGCTAAGAGCGGTGCATTGGTTGCCTCTAATGCCTATAACTCAGAGTTTGGTGGCAGAGTTGCTTTTTTTGACGTTGATGATATGTCACGAACACTAACAGGAGACCGTAGCGAGTTTATTGGTCGCAATAAAACATTACACGACCCCCAGGCAATGACTCGTACTCATTTATCTGGCAACTTAGGAGCGGCACTCGATCCGTGCGGTGCAATTCAAGTCCCTTTTGAACTGCAAAGTGAACAAGAGCGCACAATTATTTTTAGGCTCGGTGCTGCGCAAAATAAAGAGCAAGCAAGTACGCTTGCTTTAAAACTCAGAAAACCCGGTACAGCACGCATTGCACTCGAAAAAGTCACTGATTTTTGGCAGCAAACACTCGGCAGTGTGCAGGTTAATACCCCCGACCCTGCATTGAATGTATTAGCAAATGGCTGGCTTGTGTACCAAACTTTAGCATGTCGTTTTTGGGCTCGCAGTGGGTTTTATCAAAGTGGTGGCGCGTTTGGCTTTCGCGATCAGTTACAAGATGCCATGGCATTAATACATGCTTCGCCTGCATTACTAAGGGATCACATACTGTACTGCGCCACACGTCAGTATAGCGAAGGTGATGTGCAACATTGGTGGCATCCACCATCAGGGCGCGGTGTAAGAACACGCTGTTCAGACGATTATTTATGGCTACCATTAGCTACGTGTCGTTACATAAAAGGCACTGATGACATAACTATTTTAGATGAGCTAATGCCCTTTATTGAAGGTCGCCCCCTTAAAGACGACGAAGAATCCTATTACGACTTACCTTCTGTGAGTGCAGCAAGGTCGAGCCTTTATCAGCATTGCGTGTTGGCAATTGAGCATGGTTTACACTTTGGAGAAAAAGGTTTACCGTTAATGGGCTCAGGAGATTGGAATGACGGTATGAGCCTTGTTGGAATACACGGCAAAGGCGAAAGCGTTTGGCTGGGGTTCTTTTTATATAAAATACTACAAGAATTTTCACCTATTGCTGCATTACATGGCGATATAGAGTTTGCTACTCGTTGTGACGATGAAGCACAAAAACTACAAGGTAACCTAGCTAAACATGCATGGGACGGAGCTTGGTATCGTCGCGCATGGTTTGACGACGGAACCGCGCTGGGCTCATCACAAAGCCCAGAGTGCACTATTGACTCAATAGCGCAAAGTTGGTCAGTGCTCTCTGGTGCAGCTAATAATGAGCGCTCTACGCAAGCAATGTCGTCTTTGTATCAGCATTTGGTCAATAGCGATGATAAATTAATCCAATTACTCAATCCGCCTTTTGATAAATCAAAAATGAACCCTGGTTATATAAAAGGTTACGTCCCGGGCGTGCGCGAAAATGGCGGGCAGTATACGCATGCCGCTATTTGGGCAAGCATGGCATTTGCTCAACAAGGCGACAAAAAAAGAGCGTGGGAATTGATGAATATAATCAATCCATTAAATCATGCTAAAAACGCCGAACAAGTTGAAACCTATAAAGGCGAACCTTATGTCGTAGCCGCCGATGTTTATGCCGTTGATCCGCATATTGGACGAGGCGGTTGGACTTGGTATACCGGATCAGCGGGTTGGTTATACCGACTAATAATAGAATCTTTATTAGGTGTAACACGAACAGGAAATAAGCTAACCATTTCACCGTGTATTCCAGAGAATTGGAGCACCTACTCAATCGACTATCGCTTTGAGAGCACCTATTACCATATTACAATTGAGCAAATTATAGGGGATAAAAAACATAATAAAAGTGAGCTAATACTTGACGGTATAGCGCTTGAATCAACTTATATTCCACTTGAAAACGATAAGCAAAAGCATGAAGTTCACCTAAGCGTTTACTCAATGACTTCTAATAAATTGAAACCAAGTAAAATATAAACAAACGAATTAAGGATACAAAATGAGTAGTAATACAGATAATAACACTCGCCCAGATTACGACAGTGTTATCCAGGATATCGCTGATTATGTATTAACGTTTGAAGTATCAAGCGCAGAAGCACTAAACACTGCACGTAATTGTTTAATGGATACCTTAGGCTGTGGGCTGCTCGCTTTAAAGTTTTCACAATGTACCAAACTTCTTGGTCCAATTGTCAAAGGGACCGTTGTTCCTAATGGCGCACGAGTACCTGGGACCTCGCTCATACTCGACCCTGTTAAAGCAGCGTGGGACATTGGTTGTACCATCCGCTGGCTCGATTACAACGATACGTGGTTAGCTGCTGAATGGGGGCACCCTTCTGATAACTTAGGTGCTATTTTAGCTGTAGCCGATCACTTGTCTCAAGTCAGAATCGCAAATTCACAGCCTCCCCTGACTATGCGAGACGTACTTGAAGCCATGATTATGGCGCATGAAATTCAAGGCGTTATCGCATTAGAAAATTCTTTTAATCGTGTTGGCTTATGCCATGTATTATTGGTGCGTGTAGCCTCAACGGCTGTTGTCACAAAAATGATGGGTGGCAGCAGAGAGCAAATAATGGCAGCCATATCTCAAGCATGGGTTGATGGTTCTGCACTGCGTACTTATCGTCATGCACCAAACACTGGGTCTCGTAAATCTTGGGCTGCGGGCGATGCAACTGCCAGAGCAGTTTATTTAGCTGATATGGCAATGCGCGGTGAAATGGGTATACCCAGTGCATTAACAGCTGCGCAATGGGGGTTTTATGATGTCTCTTTCTCCAAAACTAATAAAGACCAAGCACTAAAGCCTGAAGCGCAGCGCACGTTTTCGTTCTCCCAAGGTTACGGTTCATATGTAATGGAAAACATTTTGTTTAAAATTTCTTTTCCAGCAGAGTTTCATGCGCAAACAGCAGCAGAAGCCTCCGTTATTTTGCACCCTCAAGTAAAGTCGCGTTTAGACGATATTGAGAAAATAGTGATCCGCACCCACGAGTCAGCCATACGCATTATTTCTAAAACAGGACCGCTTGCCAACGCAGCTGACCGCGACCATTGCTTACAATATATGATTGCCGTTCCTTTGGCATTTGGGAACTTAACTAGCGATCATTATGAGGACGACTTTCACAACACGCACCCTATCATCGATAAACTACGCGACAAAATGGAGGTATTAGAAGATAAACGCTTTACAGCTGAATACTTAGAGGCGGACAAACGCTCTATTGCCAATGCAATTCAAGTTTTCTTTAACGATGGTAGTAAAACAGAAGAAGTGGTTGTTCAGTACCCTTTGGGTCATCGCCGTCGTCGTGAGGAAGGCATTCCATTATTAGAGCTTAAATTCAAATCTAATTTAGCAACACGCCTTGCAACCCAACAATGCCAAACCATATTTACCCTTTGTAAAGATCAAGCCAAGCTTGAAAATACGCCAGTAAACAGCTTTATGGACTTATTTGTTATTCAATAAGTTAAATTGCAGTATGTACGGTGATACTGTAATACCAATTCGCTTAATTAAGTGATCTATTTTTAGGTAATAAAATAGCTCATTAACAAAGCGAGCTTATAATATACAATTGTTTTATATGAATATTTTTTAAAACGAAGCTCTAACAAAACACAGCAAACGGGACTTATTATGACTAATGAAATTAAACACTCAATCGCAAACTTTGCAGCCTTAGAAACTTCAATAGCAAATGGGGAAGAACAATCGGTAAAAGAATTATTAGCAGATCAGTCAATGCAAGAGCTAGAAAAAAGCTACCTGTTAGACTTAGCTAAACTCGGTAATAACAGCGCTATCATAAAGCTATTAAATGATATTCCCGCAAAAAAATAGACGCTCGTGGCTATGTTATTACTCCATAGCTAGCGAGTTAATCCATGTTGTAAGGTAATAATTGATTGTTCTCGTTTTACTTATGATGACTTGTTTTATTTAGGCTATTAATATAATCAATAAGATTATTTAAAGGTATTGGTTTGGAATAATAATAGCCTTGAACCCTTATACTGCTGAATCGAGATAAATAGGCGATCAGCTCAGCATTTTCAACACCTTCAATGACCACTATTTTTTTAAGCTCTGTACAAATCTTGATGATACCTTCTAATAAAGCGCGTTCTTGGCCCTCATGCTCAGCACCAATCGTGAACTCCCGATCTATTTTTATAATGTTAGCAGGCTGCCTCGACAAGTAAGAAAGGCTAGAATATCCAGCGCCAAAGTCATCAATCGCAACATTAAAGCCCTTAGCCATCAGCTTTCTAAGAACGCCTTCGATAACCCCTTTTTCTGACATGACTGTTTCAGTCACTTCAACGGTGAGCCGATGTGGCTCTATACATTTATCAGAGACTAATTGGCAAATATTTGCAACAAACCCTTGCAGCTGTAATTGCTGGGGTGAAAAATTAACAGCCACAGTAATATTTTTTAACTGCGCAGTATTACTCATATCTTTAAGTACCTGTGCTAGTACTTGTTTGCCAACTTCTAATATTTGCCCCGTTTGCTCTGCTATAGGTATAAAAATAGCCGGGGAAATATACGCACCATTACTTTTCCATCGCACCAAACTCTCAACACTAATCACTTTGTTATCAGATAAACTATGGATTGGTTGGTAATACACTTCTAAATCACCATCTTTAAGCGCTTTTTGAAGCTCTCCTCTAATGTGGACTATTTCTTTATGCTTATCATCCATTAGCTTATGATAAAAACAAAGCTGATTCCCCCCAAGGGTTTTCGCACTGTCCATAGCAATATCTGCATGCTGTAATAGTACTTTTGAATTTCCTACTCTTTCTTTAGACATCGATATACCAGCGCTGGCTGTAAGATAAATATCAACGTCCTCTAAATAATAAACGTTTGCTAAAGAGCTTATTAATACTGATATTTCTTCTCTTAGTTTATCTTTACTTATATTGCTGTAATAAAGAATAAACTCATCATTACCAAAGCGTGCTATTGAGTCGGTTGTCAGCGCGTTATTTTTAAGTCTTCTTGCAACTAACTTGAGAACTTTATCACCTAGGGCATGCCCTAAACTATTATTTATAGAACTAAAACCATCTAGGTTTATAAAAACCATTGCACACAGTGAGTTTAACGCTTTAGCCTGCTTAGACTGTTTAGCGTTTATTTCATCATCTAGCGCATCTCGGCGAATTAGCCCTGTTAACTCATCATATTTAGCCATTTTAAACAGCTTTTTTGATTGTTGTTTTAGTAGGTATGAAGAGTCTGAAGCAAGTATAAAAATATAAATAAAAATGAAAGTAAGCCAAATTATAATTTGTTCGACTTTTGCCCTTTCTTTTAATGCAGAGTAGTTATTAATAAAACTATATATATTGTGCTTTAAAATGCCCATTACATCGACTTTTTCTACAATATAGTCACTGTATAAACTCAATAGTATATTTAAATCGTATACGTTTTGCTTTTGAGCATTAACAGAAAAGTAAACTTGAGGCGTCAATTCAATAAATACATCAAACGTATTTAGATAATTTATGTATCTGTTCTCAATTAATAAATTCATGTCTAGTAAAGCTAAAACTTGATACTTACCGCCAGTAACTGAATTTATAGGTATCGAAAACATAATAGTCGGCGTACTCGTTTTCAACGTTAATGAATTAGCTGCAAATCTAACTTCATCCGTAGTTGTATTTAACCAGTTCACTACAGAATCACTTGATAGAAATCCACTGGAAATAAATTGCTTAGAAAATATGTCACCTTCAACTAACGTAAGATTTTCATCAAAAATAAGCATCCCTTTGATGATTTTATAATCTCTCGCATAATTTTTCATATCAACAGCGGCAAGCTTTAAAAAATTATCATGACTCACTTTTTCTAATCTCGACTTAATCCGAGATAATGACTTTTTATGCTCATCAAGATTTTTATTAAGCATTGTCCCCACTAAGCTTATTTTTTCTCGTGCTTTTTCTTCTTCACTACTCACTGTTTTTACTGCACTAGCGTACCATAACGACACACCCGTAAAGATAACTAAAAACATGACTGCTTTGGTAAACTTAGCCCCTTTAGTTATCGTTGCAGAACATAAAATTTTAATAATGAGCGCTGAGAAAAAAGAAAAAACCATAACGGCATTTAAAGCAGAAATAAATGGATTATCACTAATTAAAAAAAACTTTTCGTCAACGACTCCCCATAAGCTCAATTGAAAATTTAAGAAAAAAGCACATCCTAAAATGCCTAATACAGGAGTCACATATTTAATTTTTTTTGAAAATTTAAAATTAAATAATAAAGTTAAGATTGAGCCTAAAACTAGCGATATTAAAGCGGTACTAATAGAAATGATAGGCATCAGAGGTGCTTCAAGTAAAATACTCTCCAACCCACCCAAAATTACTACAACAACAAAAAACTGAATAAAGCCTAAATATAAAATACTTGCTGCTGATTGAGTTAGAGATAACCGCATGAGTCTGTTGTAACCTTCTAATTTGAGTCGCCAAGATCTT